>JAXDMH010000062.1:0-7103 GCA_034666225.1 Myxococcales bacterium | reverse complement strand
CCCGGGCCTCCCGGGGCGCCGCCAGCGTCAGTGCCGCCACTGTCTGGATGATTCTGCGGTGCTGGGGAGCTTGCCCCTCCGCTGCAGGCAGCGCCCAGGACAAAGGCGAGAACCGGAACCAAACCGAGGCGAGTCATTCTTTCCATGGAATCGGCCCCCGATCGTGCGCGTGCGTACCGTGACCTTCGGTCTGTAAGACACGGCGTCCCTCGGGTATGGGCAAAGTTGCCGCGCGGCTTGCCGCAATCGGCCCGACCACTATTTTTGCGACAGGTGTCCCCAGCGTGTGTCTTGGGACCAAGGAGGGTCCATCCCATGACACCATCCAGACTTCCGCTCTCGGTTACCTCACCTCTGTTAGCCGCCCTTGTCCTTCAGGCTTGCGCGCCCGCGCGCATGGCGGTCCCCAAAGACGTCGGCACAGCGTCCGACGAGATCGTCGTTACCGATCGCAGCGCCATGACCGGCGCGCTGGCCGATGAGTCTTTCAGGATGGGCACCTATCAGGTCGTCGACGTCAGCCGGAAATGGAACAGCTCCAGCGGCGCGTCGATCGGCGGCTTCGCGTCGGGCAGCACCACGGGGGGTTACACGTTCGGCCTCAAGGCGGCCGGCAGCGAATACAAGGGAAAGTGCGCCAGCAAGCTGAACGAAAAATCCGCGGCTTTTCTGGGCGGAAGCTTCGGCAAACAGAATGTCACTGTCCTGTGCGAATGCGGGGGACCGGCCTCGGCCACCTTGTCGCTGAGCGCCGACACCACCTCGCGCTATCGCGGCACGCTCAGCGCGCGCAACGCCAACTACACCGTCGAAGGGATCTACACCGACGAGGCGGGAGGCTCGCGCTCTACGCCGCTGGGATACGAGGTGCGCGGTGGCGATTCAGTCGGCGCCGTCGAGGTGGCCGGCAAGGGGCGCGTCTGGCTGAACAAGTCCCTTGACCCCGACGCCCGCGCCGACCTGGCCTGCCTCTTCGCAGGGCTGCTGCTGTATCAGCCGCCGCAGTCGAAGTTCGACAAATGACGGATAAATAAGGGAATCGACCGGCGGGACATGACGCGGCCGGCGATTCGGGCTGACAGGTGCTGATCTTACTGGCGCGTGCGGAAGTGCTCTGACCGCGCCAGGCGAATGTAGAAGTCGACCAGGCTCATCCCGCCCCGCAGATCGGCGGTGGCCTTGCTGGCCAGGCAGGACGCGCTTTCGTGACCGACGCCAAAGGCATAGCCGGCGGCGAACGCCGACACGCAGTCGTTGACCTCGGGCAGGCGCGACAGGGCGTTGGCCAGATCGGCGGCCCCCTTCACCTGCAGCACGCCGGCGCTGGTGTCGCTGACCGTGCCGCTGTCGTCGATGGGGAACTTTCCCTCCATCGCGCGGTAGCGCCCGGCCCCGTCCAGGTGTTCCAGCGCGAACCCGATCGGATCCATGGTCGCGTGGCAAGACTTGCACGAAGGGTTGCTGCTGTGCAGCGACTCATAGCGCTCGCGCGTGGTGTTGGCTTCGGTGGGCGCCGGGATCGGTCCCACCACGGGCGGCGGTGGCGGCACCACGCCGCACAGAAGGCGCGTGCGAATCAGGTGGCCGCGGCGGGTCGGCGACGTCGACAGGCCGTTGGCCTGAACCGACAGGATCGATCCCTGGGCCAGGACCCCCACGCCCCAGTTCGCGGGGCGCGTGGCGCGCCCAAAGTCCGCCCCGGCGGCCGTGCCAAAGCCGTAGTACGTGGCCAGCGTGGGATCAACGAAGGTGTACGGCGCCGTCAAGATGCTGGCCACGGTGCCCTTCTCGTCGAAGACGGCGGCCGACAAGAACCGCCGCGTCTCTTCGGCCATGGAGTCTTGAACCGGGCTGCCAAAGTCAGGAAACAGCGTGGCGTCTTTTTTCAGGTTCGACAGGCCGCTGGTCTGCAGCCACTGGTCAAAGAAGTGCAACATCACCTCGCGAAATTCCGGTCTGGGTGTCGTCCCGTTGAAAGCCAGCGCGCGCGCCGCCGCTTCCAGTTGATCGGCGCTGGCCAGCTGGTTCCCCGCCGCCTGTTGCAGCAGCGTGGCCGAGGGCGGACCACCGGTGAAGGCATAGGCCAGCTGGCTGGCCACTTCGTAGGGCGTCAGCTTGAACCGGCCGCTGCCGTCGGATTCGCCCAGCTCGCTGCGATAGATGACGTTCGGTGACTGCAGCATGGCCGTCGTCGCCCAGTAGACGAACGAACGGAAGTCGCCCTGCTTGGTCACCTTGGTGTAAAGCGCCTGATAGCGCGCCACCTCCGCCGACGTCAGCGGCCGGCGGTACAGCTTGGCGCCGAAGGTGTTGATGAACGTGTCAGCGCAGGCCGCGTCGCCTTTGGTGGCACAGGGAAGAAGCTGCGTCAGCATCGGATCAGCCGACACCGCCGCCGCCACCGCTTTGCCGCCGTCCAGCGCGCCGCTGGCATAGTCGTTACCGACGGTCAGCTGATCGACGTTGTTGGTGAATCCATCCAGCGATCCGGTGTCGGGCGGCAGCGTGACGCCGACCCAGTGCTTGGCGTCCAGGTTGAACGCCGTGCGGATGGTCGTCTCCAGCTCGGCGTTGGTCAGGCGGCGCAGGGCGCGGGCCCCGACAGTCTCCGTGGCCGACGTCGGGCAGACGATCTGCGCCGACGGCGGCGCCGGCGGATTCATGTTGTTGCCGCCCACCCCGGGTTTCATCCCGGTGCCGCCGGTGCCCATGCCGATCTGATCAGGCCCCGACTGCCCGGCGCTGCCGCCGATCTGTCCGATGCAGCCGGTCGCAACAGCGGCGATCAGCGCCAGCGTCGTCAAACCAAGAAGGCGACTCACGCCAGCACCGGCGCGATGGTGGTGGTGCCGAACTGCACCGGCGGCACGCCAAACGCCTGCAGCACGGTCGCCATCAGTGTCTTGTTGGTGGCCCCGGTGGCGCTGATGACCCGCCCGGTGTTGATCTTGCCACCCAGCTTGCCCACCAGCAGCGCGGGAACGGCGTTGCTGGAGTGCGAGACCGGCAAGCACTCGGCGATCATGACGATCAGGGTGTTGTCCAGGACCGTCGCCCCGGGCGCCAGCGGATCGGGGACGTCCAGCGACGCCAGCAGCCGCGCCATCTTGGTGAAGTAATAGTTCTGCACCATCGAGAATGTCGCCTGATCGCCGTGCGACGTGACGTGATGGGGATAGCCGCGCCCGACCGGAACGATCATGTCGTTGTCGGCGCTGCCCGCCTGGAGGGTCACCACGCGGCTCATGCCGGTGGTCAGGACACGCGCCATGATGTCCAGCTGGGCGTCGAACATGTCGGAGAAATAGGCCGATTTGTACGCGTCGCTGGGCTTGCCCAGCAATGATGGGCGCAGCTTTTCGACCGACGGGAGCGGCCCCGTCGTGACCATGGGCTGCATCATCGGCATGGCCAGCGCGGCCCGCACGCTGTTCAGCGCCTCGCGATGCAGGCCCAGCTTGTTGATCTCGCTGGGCGCGCCGACCATCCGCGGGCCAAGGTCATTCATCTCGGCGGCGGCAATGTCCAGCGCATCCGCCGTGAAATCGGCGCCCGTCGGCTTGGGCATGGTGGTGGCGCCCCCACCGAACAGCTTGTCGTAGGCGGTGACCGGGTTGGCTTCATAGTCGACCGGCTGCGGCGCATAGAAGAAAATGTTCTGCCCGCGGTGGTACGAACCGATGTCGTCGGCCGGGATGACGCCCAGGTGCACCGACTTGACCGGCGTGGGGGCAGCGGCGGCGATGCTGTCGGCCAGCAGCTGATCGATCGATTTGAACGTGGGGTCGGGCGAGGTGTAGCTGGAGACGCTGCCGCCCGAGTACGTGGCGCGGACGGCGTAATGATTCACGGCCCCCGCCACGTTCAGTCCCTTGACGAACGTCACCAGGCTGGCGTACTTGCGCAGCGGCTCGGTGATCGTGCTCAGCATCGAAGCGTCCGGGCTGTTCGGGTAAAAGTAGTTCGATTCGGCCCCGTTCATCAGCGGCCAGCAGATCAGCCGCAGCGGCGATCCCGGGGTCGCCGCGCTGGCCCGCCGGCCGTGGCCCATCAACGTCGGCGCGGCGGCCGCCAACCCGGCCGCCTGCAACAATTTCCGACGCGAGATGCGAGCCTTATTCACCATGACACTCCTTGGGCGACGCGAACTCGGGCGAAAGAAACTCGACCCTGCGTAGGATGATAAGGGGTTGAAGAGGCCGAAAGCTTCGCGCAGCGATGGAATCACTGCGTTTTTAGGTGGCGATGGGGCCCCGTTCCAACCGGTCGAACCAAAGTCTCCGAAAACGTCCGTTTCGTCAACCGCTCTATGGCAAATCGCGCTGCGGCGCTCAGGTCTTGGAGCGACGCCTACGGGACGCCGATTTCGCCGTGGCTGGCTTGCCTGCTTTGGGTGGCAACGCCGCCGTCCCCTTGAACGCGCGCGCGATCCAGCGACGGAGTTCCGGGGGATCCTTCATGAAGCGCTCCGGCAGCATGACCTTGTCGCTGCGCGCCCGACCGTCGCCCATCGGATCGAACGGCGCCGCCCCTTCCAATGCCAGCGCGGCGGCTCGTTCCGCTTCGGGCAACCAGATCATCGTCGACCGCCCGAAGAGACCGGCGAAGATGTGGCCGTTGACCTTGGCCGCGACACCTCCAAACATCTTCATGGTCTCGACGCGCGGATCCTTCGGCAGGGCGGCGAGAAAGACAGGATGATTCTCCGGGGGAACTTTGATCCAGGCCATGCGCGCCAGGGTACCCGATCATCGCAACGGCGGCTTCGCATCGCCGCCGTTGGATGATCGTGGGATTCGCGGTCGCCGTTAGTGGTCGTGCGCCGGCACGAAGGCGAAGTTCACCGGCTTTGACAGCTTGATGGTGGCGCCGATCTGCCTGACCTTGCCGGTCGCCTGATTGATCCGGAAGATCGCGATGTCGTCCGAGATGTGGTGGGCCACCAGCAGGAACTTGCCGCTGGGATCGATCTTGAAATCCCGCGGTTCGTGGCCACCGCTGGGCACGTTGTCGATCATGGTCAGAAGCCCCGTGTGCGGGTTCACCGAGAACGTGGTGATGCTGTCGTGGCCGCGATTGGAGACGTAGACAAAGCGGCCGTCCCGACTGATCTGGATCTCGCCGTTGTCGTTCCTGCCGGCAAAAGGCAGGGGAATGGTGCTGATCTTCTGTAACTCTGGCTGGGTCAATTCGCCGGTGTGCGGATTGCGCGCGAAGACGCTGGCCGACGTGGACAGTTCGTTGTTCGTGTAGAGAAACTTCTGGTTCGGGTGAAAGGCAATGTGGCGAGGCCCGGTGGCCGGCGGCAGCGTCACGAACGGCTCGGCCGCATGCGGGGACAGGTGGCCGCTATGCCGGTCCAGGTCGTAGAGGAAAACGCGATCGAGGCCCAGGTCCGCGACGTAGATCAGCCCTGGGATCGACCCCTCGACGATGAAGTGGGCGTGGGCGGCATCCTGATTTGGGTGCGGGCCCGGAACGCCGATATCCGCCACGGTGTTGCCGTCGATGAGCTGGCCGTTGTCGCCGATTCGATAGCTGGACACGTTGCCGCCCGTGTAATTGGCGACCAGCACGTGACGGCCCGAGGCGGTCACCGAGATGTGAGCCGGGTCAGCACCGTGAGACGGCAACTGGTTGATGAAGTGAAGTCTTCCATTGTGCCCGATGGCGTACGCCGTCACCGCGCCGGTATTTTGGCCCTGAAAGTCACCGACCTCGTTGACGGAGTAGAGGTTCCATCCATCTGGGTGTACGGACAGGTACGACGGATTGTCAGAGTGTGCGGCCAGCTCAGGTTCGCTGAGTGAGCCGGTCGCCGAGTTGAAGGTGGCGCGATAGATTCCCTTGCTGACGCATTCACCGCCCGACTCCGGCGGCGGTGGGCAAGCGAAGCCGCGGGTGTAAGTGCCGATGTAGACCGTCGTCGCGTGATCATCGAACTGGATTTGTGCGGTTTGCATCCCGGTATCATCCGCCAGCCCGGCATCGTCCGCGCCGCAGCCGCTGTAAATCGTGACAATCAAACACGCTGCTGTTACGAATCGGGGATTGATTGGCCTCATCGGGCGCTCCTCCGGAAGGTGATTCGTCCCGACAACCAAGTCGGAACGTCGATCCGCGCGGAGAGTCACCAAGATTGACGCGCCAGTCAAGCAACAATAGCAAAATGGTCATCTGGCCGGACCGCAAAGGCCTGCGAACAAAGCTGCAACCGTGCGACGGGGCAGACCTCTTTGCCCGAGAAAAAATAACCCCGCGTCGAGACATTGTGATCCGGTTCTGGTCGCGCGCGCGGAGGGGTGAAGCGGCGTTCCAGCGACTTCGAGAGTTGGCGCCGCGCTTGCTAACGATCACCGCATGAATCACCGCATGAATCACCGCATGAAATCTCGATTGCTGGTCGTCGGGTTTGCTTTCGTGGCAATCGTCGCCGCCTGCGACGCGCAGAGTTCATCCGGTCCACCCGCCAATGTCGCCACCGGAACCGGTGGCAGCGGTGGTGCCGGTGGCCCTCCTGGCTCGGCCGGATTCGGCGGCCAGGTGGATCCGACGCCAGCATGCGGTCCCGGTGACCAGCCTGCGCCGGTCGCCTTCCGTGTCGATCTGCCCGAGGGGGTAACCCGGCCGCTTCCTCAGAACGGGATGAGTACGACGTATGATGCGCTGGGCACATTGTTGTCGGTAGAACAGGTCACCGAACCGTGTGTGACTCCTTGCTTGGTCCCATACCTTCAATACACCGGAGCATGCCCCAATCTTCCTGAGGGGCGGGCCCTCACATGTGAAGGCAATGGAGTTCCAGCCGTTCGCTTTGCGGTCCAGGAGCGCCTGGGACGAAATTGGACAATCACCGCCAGCCCGAAGGGCGTGGTCGGGGAATGGGACGCGGCAGTGCGCGAGGCCCTGGGCAAGCCTGTCTCATTGCGCGTTCGCTATCGAACCGGCTTTCAAAACGGCGTCGCCACGGGGTTTGTTTTGAATGATGACAATGGTCTGGTGTTGGCGTCGGACGGCGGCCTTTGGATCAATGGCTTCGAGACGGCCGATGTTCCTTCCGCCAATGTGACGTGGGGCGATCGGATTTGCCACAATGACTGCTC
>JAXDMH010000061.1:0-3479 GCA_034666225.1 Myxococcales bacterium | reverse complement strand
CCTTACGGTTTGCCGGCGGTGGGGCCGGTGACCGTGTAGAGGGCGTGCAGGGTGGTGATGAACATGGTCTTCCCGTCGTCGCCGCCGAAGGAGATGTTGGATGGACCCTTGCCGGCCGGATCCAGGGGCGCGCCGCCGTCGGGATCCGTGTCGATCCCCACCGGGACGTCATAACGGCCTTTGTACGTGCCGTCCTCGCCGAACACGGCGATGGCGTTAACGTCGTGGTGGTTGATGGCGACATAGATGTTGCCGTCGTTGTCGACGTTGATGCCGTCAGGCACCTTCATCCGGTCACCCGGGATCGACGACTGCTTGATCAGCATCGTCGGTGTGGTCCCGGCGGCCACCAGACCATCGGCCCCCAGGGGCAGCTTGATGACCGTGTTCGCCGTATCGTCACCCAGGTACAGCGACTTGCCGTCCTTGGAGAAGGCGATGCCGTTCATGCTGTTCTTCAGCGGATCCGGCCCGGCTTCCCAAATCTTGGTCAGCGTGGCGCCGTCGGCGCTGATGCGGTAGGCGCCGGTCGGGATCAGCATGGCGTCGGGGGTGATGCTGCCGTAATGCGTGTCGGTGAAGTAGATGTTGTCGCTGCTGTCGATCACCAGGTCGTTGGGGGCATCCAGTGGCTTGCCCATGTACATCGAGGCCAGCGATTTCAGCATGGCCGCGGCGCCGGTCCCCTCGACGCGCGTGATCTGATGATTGTATCGCTCGGTGGCGACCAGCCGGCCCATCGAGTCCACGCCCAGGCCGTTGGTGTCGGCCGGCATCGCCGTCGGATACGGATAGACCGAGAACATCTTCGTGGCGGGGTCGTACTTGTAGATCAGCGAGCCCGTCATGTTCTTCTCGACGACGTCGGAGAAGAGCAGATACTTGCCGCTGGCCACCCAGTAGGGCCCTTCCAGCGAAATGAAATTGTACTGCGTCTGGGGAATGACGGTGGCCGTTCCGAGCACCGGGCCCCAGGAGGGAGCATCAGCGCCGGCGTCAGTCGATCCGCCGGTGCCCGTGCCGCCACCGGTTCCTGTGCCGCCACCGGTGCCAGCGCCGCTGCCGCCTGTTCCGGGCGTGGTCGAGCTGGAGCTGCTGCAGGCGGCGATGGCGCCGAGAAAGGCCAGTGTGCCCATCGCGTGTGTCCAAGAAAAACGACGAGATTTCAATTTATCGAGCATATGCGTCTCCTTTTCAGTGGGGGCCCTGAGGCGCGCCGAACACGGGGTCTTCTGGGCGGTTCGTCGCGGGCGTCGACTCGGCTGAGCGAGACCTGGGCCAACGAGGGTGTACAGAAGCGGATCCGGTCGGAGGTGTCAAGGCATAGTGGCAACAAAACTCTCGGCTGTGGTTTCAATTGACGACGGACTTATTCACAAAAAGGGGCAAAGACGTCAGGAGGAACACAGTTCCAGGTCCGACTTATTACTTTTAGACCTCCTACTTCGCGGAAGTCATTCGTCGCCGGTTCACAATCCAGCAGCGGTCCAGGCGTCCACCGGCCACTCTGCCGACTGTGGCCCCTCACGCGGCCTACGAGCGAATATTCAGCAGGATTCCGATCGACCGTTCGTCGGCGCGTGAAACGCCCGGGGGTTGATGACCCAGTAGATTGTCAAAGCTGAACCGCAGACCGAGATCGAGATTGGGGGTGAGGTTGCCGACGATGCCAATGCCCAGCGGACTTCGGTACGTGTCGCCCAGCGATGAGAGCTGACCGCTGACGCCGGACAGGACCTTCAGCGAGACGGCGGGCGTCGCCTGAATCTGCAGCTCCAGTGGAATGAACAGCTGATCCTTGTTGAAGTCGCGGTTCGACAGCGAGATGCCGATCTGGGGATCGAAGAGCAGGGCCACGACGTCGGTAAAGTGGAATTTACCCATCAGGCCCACCGTCCACATCACCCAGCGCGGATCAGAAATTCGCGCCAGATACAAAGACGAGTGCAGCGAGAGGTGAAAGTCTCCGAACAGGAGGCCGTACATGAAATCAAAGCCGACGTTGTCGTAAACGTGCGGACAGCCGTTGCTGCTTCCGGTCAGGCAAAGGCCCGCGCCCGGCAGTGTCTGCCAGCCCATGGGGAGGGTGTGCAGAATGCCGATCTGGACTGTGTCGGTGATCGAATAGAAGAGATCGGGGGCCAGCGACGTCGGCTTGCCGAAGTTCCCCTTGCTGGCGTTCACCAGCAGATTCAAGCGGAGCGTGAGCAGACCCTCCGGTCCCTGGACGCCGCGCCGGACGGCGACCTTGCCCATCGGCGCGCCGCTGACCGGCGGGACATTCGCGCTGCCCTCCACCACCGCCGCTTGCGCCGCACGGGGCGCCAGCCACGTTCCCGAAGAGAACATGCCGAGAACGGCAAAAATACCGAAGAGACCGCATTTCATTAATGTTCGCATCATGAGTGCGAGCAACGTATGTCTCTTGATGACAGGCGCAATGCCTGATGTTGGCCGAACCAATCCGATCAGTGCAGCGTTGTCCGACTTCGTAGAGGACCGCAGTTCGCCACGACGACGGTGACGTTGTCCGGGCCGCCGCCCGCCAGGGCCGCGGCGATCAGCGCCTGCGCCGCGAGAAATGGATCCGGCGTGCTGTTCAGGATCTCCGCGATCTGCTTGTCAGAAACAGGTTCGTAAAGGCCGTCCGAACAAAGCAGCAGGCGATCGCCTTCCCGGAATTCCTCCTCGGTCGCCACCGGTTGAACATTGGCCTGGATTCCCACGGCCTGCGCCAGAATGTGCCGGAACGGCGAGCGAGCGGTCTCTTCCGCAGTCAAGGCACCGCTGCCGCCCAGCTCCGAGGCGAGCGTCTGATCGCGGGTCAGCGCGCGCAGCTGCCCATCCCGCAACAGATAGGCTCGCGAATCGCCAACCTGGGCAATCGTCAGATGATTCGGGGAAACAATGGCCGCCGTGCAGGTGGTTCCCATCCCGCGCTCTTCGGGATGGACCTCGGCCTCCTTGAGAATGGCTTGATTGGCCCCCAGGATGGCGTGATTCAGCGAGGCGCCCGGCGCCCGCATGACGGCAGAACCCGCGCTTTCAAGGTCGTGCTGGATGGTCGCCGCTGCGACGTTGGCCGCCACATCGCCAGCCGCCGCGCCGCCCATGCCGTCGCAGACCAGCAGCAAAAGGCCCGGCCGCGAGACGGTAACGTCCGTACGGACACAGGGCCGGCTGACCGAACCGGATTCCAGGTCGGCGATGACGAACGTGTCCTGATTCTGCGGGCGCTGCGACCCGATATCCGTACCGCCGCAGACGGTGAGCAGGCGAAACGGACGCTCCTCAGCCCCGGCGGGCGATCCGAAAGACACAGGTACCATTTTTGGAAACTAAGGCCGATCGCGGCGCGATGTCAGGGTATGCCCCGAAAAAAGTGATGACCCTCTTTACACGGCGGTGCGAAAAGGGCGGGAATCGCACGCCGCTCGCGGTGCGGGCGTCGGCTGGCGTGGCCGAATGATCGGAGACTT
>JAXDMH010000060.1:0-4236 GCA_034666225.1 Myxococcales bacterium | reverse complement strand
TCGGCGTCGCCCAGAAACCGCCCACGCAACACCGACAGCGAAGGAAAGATCCCGTACAGCTCGAGGTAGTTCTTTTCGCCGGGGGGCAGCGGCTCGCCGTCGTTGTCCAGCTGGTCGTTGGCCAGGCCGATGAAGATGCGTCGATAGCGGTTGGGCAGCGGCTGCCCGTCGGGGGTCTTCTGCTCGGCGAAAATAAAGGGCGTCCAGTCGTCGCGCAGATCGATCAGCGTATAGCCGGCCGATTCGATGGCGCGGGCGTCGACCCAGCGCTCCTTGCCGTCGACCACGACCAGGGCGCGGCTCTCGGGCGGCAGATCATTGCGCGGCTTCAACGCCTCGCTCTCCGACACGGGTGCCAGCGGGGGCGGCGCCGGTGGCGCCCCGGGAGCCGGCGGCGCGCCGGGCGCCCTCGGCGACTCGGCGTGGCTGGCCGGCGGCGATGCCGGCTGCAGCGAAGCGGAGCCGCGGCAACCCATCGAGGAAAGCGCCACACCGAACAGACAAGCGATGGTCCCTTTCCACAAGCCTGACAGTCTCATCGATTCATTCACCATAGCAGGGGTCGGCATCCGTTGCGCGATTCGCGGCTGGCGCGGTCAGCGGGCGCGGCGCTGGAGATCCAGTAACAGTTTGACCAACCGATCGCGATCGGTCTCGCGCACGTTCTGAAACTGGCAGCTCACCGTCAGCTGCGTTTCGTCCTCGACCACCACCGAGGTCACGCGCACCACGCGTCCGTCCAGCGCCACCAGGTCGTTTTTCAGCGTCTGCTCGCCGCGCGGGAAATCGATGCCCAGGCGCAGCACCGCCCCCACGGTGAGACCCTGGCTGGTTCGAAAGCGAACGCCTCCGGCGCTGATGTCTTCGGTCACTGCGCGCAGGGTCTCCAAGGCCCGCGTCGGTGAAGCCAACGCCAGAGCGGGAACCGCGGCCGGCGCCAGCGGCGCAAACGTGATGGCCAGACTGGTGGCCAGCCGGAAATAGCCTCGCTTTTGCCGGGTCACGAAGTTGCGCGGACGTTCGATGATCGCGCCCGGATACGGCTTGGTCGTCACCGCCACCAGATGGGTCTTGCCCTGGTGCAACCCAAAGTCGTCCCAGAAGCTGAGCACCGCGCTGGCGCCGGCCAACACACCGGGCAGATCGCGGTAGCTGGGGAAGGCCAGCATCAGCTGTTTTTTGCCGAGCTGAAGAATCGACCCTTGGATCTCGCCGTACGTCAGCGCGTCCTGGACCGACAGGCGAATGTCCTGGCCGACGCGAAGCCTCACTGGGGCGGCCATCTATCTACTCATTACAACGCGCCCCTGCCCCGGGACGCAAGATCGTGAAAATCGCTGCTTCAGCGCGATGCAGAAAGCGCCTTGTGGCAGGCCATGCGATCGCGGCCTTGCCGCTTGGCTTCATACATCGCCGCGTCGGCGGCGGCGATCAGCGCCTGCACGTCGGGTAAGGTGCCGTCGACGGCCACCCCGATGCTCACCGTCACCAGGATGGTTCGCCCCGCGTGTTCGATGCGCATGTCGCGCACCGCGGTCAGAATTCGATTGGCCAGCGCCTCGGCCCCGATCTGGTCGATGCCCCGACAGACGACGGCGAACTCCTCGCCGCCATAGCGCGCGAACACGTCCTCGGTGCGCAGCATGCGGGCGATCTGCCCGGAGACTTCGGCCAGCACCCGATCGCCCGCGGGGTGACCGTAGTTGTCGTTGATCTTCTTGAAGTGATCCAGATCGAGAAACAGCAGCGCCAGTGACGCCTGGTGCCGCTTGGCGAACTTCATCTCGCCGTTCAGCCGGTCCAGGAAATAGCGGCGGTTAAAGCTGTTGGTCAGGCCGTCGCGCAGCGCCGATTCGTAAAGCTGCTTTTGAAAGTGTGCATCCAGCTCGTCCTGATAGGTGAACTTCAGGATGGTGTTGGCGCCGATGGCCACCTTGTCGCCGTCGGACAGTTCGTGGCGCGTCACCCGGATGCCGTTGCAGTAGGTGCCGTTGGTCGACTTGAGGTCGATCAGCACCGCGCGGTTGCCGTCGCTTTCAATGGCGGCGTGCTCACGCGAGATGCCGTCATCCATGATGCGGACGCCGGCTTGTTCTCCGCGGCCGATGACCGTCCTTCCCGCGGAGACCTGGTACATCTCGCCGAAGCTGGAACCGGCCAGGACAACCAGGCACGATTTCTCGCTTCTGCGCAGCGGCGTCGGCCGATCCGAAACCGACTCGTTTGTCTGCGTGATTTCGCGGTTGTCCACCGCCCCGGCCATGTCATCAGCCTATCAAGAAACCCATACCTTTGCGCGGTGCTAAAGGATCGAAGACCAAACGCCGATCCTGACGGTCAATGCGCCGATCCGCCTTTTCGATCTTGATCCTTGTCGTCTCGGGCTGCGTGACGTCGCAACCGTTCGTTTTTCGGCCCACCGAAACACCGAACATCACCCGCGACGACCGCGCCGTTGCTCGCTATTCGGTGCCGCGCGCCCTGCCTCGCGGCGAGCTGTTCGTCACCTCCCAGGGGATCGCCCCCCTGCCGTCGGCCAGCAAGGACAGCCCCCAGCTGCACGTCCGCATCACCTTGTTCAATGTGGCCGGTGAAGGCCCCTGGGCCGTGGACATTCGCGACCAGATCGTCACCCTGCCGGGAGGCATTCAGGTTCACGCCAACCACGTCAACACCACCGCCGAGGGCGCGCCCATCTTGACCATTCTCCCTGGCGAACGCATCGCCATGGATCTGTACTTCGACCTACCCGAGCAGGCGCGGTCCTCCGATTCGATCGCCGCCTTCGACTTCATCTGGCAGGTGTCGACGGACCGCAAACGCGCCGCCGGCACGGTCCCGTTCGGACGATTCCTGGCCGACGATCCGAACGCCCCCACCAGGGCGACCACCACCATCGCCAGCGCCGCGCCGTTCTGATTCTCTTGTCGCAACAACGCCGCGGTGGCAACGTGATCGCGTGCCGACCCTGTCGCTGGCCGCCCTCAAGATTCGCCACGTCACCAAGGGGCGACCTCTTCCCGAGGATCTGGAGCAGCGCCTGCGCAGCGACGGCCGTCCCGGCGCGCTGGCCATCCTGAAGGCCGTCGCCGAGCGCCGACGCAGAAATCGCGCCGAAGGACAGCGGCTGCGGTCGATCCTGCGCTATGAAAATGCGCTGTGGGACACCGGCTGCCTGCGCGTGGCCGGCGTCGACGAGGCCGGCATGAGCCCGCTGGCCGGCCCGGTGACGGCCGCCGCGGTGATCTTCCCCCCCGGCGCCCGCATTCCCGGCGTCGACGATTCGAAACGGTTGGACGCCGCCGAGCGCGATCGGTTGGCGCCCCTGATCAAGCAGCTCTGTCTGGCCTGGTCGGTGGCCTTCGTCGAGCCCGACGAGATCGATCGCATCAACATCTATCAGGCCGGCCTGCTGGCCATGCGCCGCGCGGTCGAGGGGCTGTCCCCGGGTCCCGAACATCTGCTCATCGATGCCCGCCGGTTGAAGGACGTGCCGCTGCCGCAGCAGGGAATCATCAGGGGCGACCAGAAGAGCCTCTCCATCGCCGCGGCGTCGATTCTGGCCAAGACCGCGCGCGATGCCCGCATGGGCGAGCTGGACCGGATGTACCCGGGCTATGGTTTCGCCCAGCACAAAGGCTATCCGGTGCTGGCCCATTTCCGGGCGCTGAAGCGCATCGGTGCGTGCGCCATCCATCGCCGATCTTTTGCCCCGGTGCGCGCCGTCCTGGGCCACTCGGGCGTGTAGGCCAACCGCGCCGCTGGTCGGTAGATCCCCCCCAAAACTGCGGGAATTCTCTTTTTTTCGCGAACGTCGCCGGCAGCGACGTGGGAAAATATCGCGGGGGTCGATGAAGCACTGTCGCAGAGTCGAGCCGCGCGTGCCGTACCCGGAGGACGTGTCGCTGATCCGGACCAGCGGGGGCAAACGAATTGTCGCCCGCGGCGTGAACATCAGCGCCAGCGGCCTTTACGTCCACTGCGTGGAGCCGTCCGAGATCGGAAGCCAGGTGGTCTGCACCGTGTTGCTGGACGGCGGTCCGCGCAAGCTGCGCGGCAGCATCACCCGGCTGGAAGCGCTGCCCGGCATGATCGGCGCGGCCATCGCCTTTTCCGAATTGAGTGAGCGCGATCTGCTCGCCCTGCGCACCTACGTCGAGCGGCATCGGGTTCCAGCCGTCGAGGCCAAGGTCCAGTTGCCAGGGATGACCAGCCCGGTTCGCTGCCAGGCGGTTT
>JAXDMH010000059.1:0-8727 GCA_034666225.1 Myxococcales bacterium | reverse complement strand
GCTGCGCGCGGCGCCCCTGCACGCCGAGCTGCGCCCGGTGGGGCGGCTGGATCTGGACACCACTGGACTTTTGCTGTGGACCACCGAGGGGGCCTGGGTGCAGCGGCTGACCCATCCCAAACGCAAGGTGCCGCGGACGTACCAGGCGGCCCTGGCCCGACCGCCCAAACCGCTGCCACCCGGTCTGGTGCTGGACGACGGCCACCAGCCGCAGATCGAGAGGCTGGAGGTGCTGGAACCCGGGGACGTCCACCCGGCGCTGGTCGCCCCACCCGGGACCGCTGACTTCGCCACCATCACGGTGGTGGGCGGCGCCTACCATGAAGTGAGGCGCATCTTTGCCGCCCTGGACAGCCACGTCCTGGCCCTGTGCCGGGTGAGATTTGGAGCGCTGACCTTGCCGAACGATCTGGCAGTGGGAAGGTTTCTGCCCGTTGATATAACCAAGGCGATCTGAGAAAGATCGACGATCTTGGGACAGAGCGGCAAGGCGCTGATTTGTTCATATTCGTGGTGGTAAATCGGTGCTGTAGACGCAATCTTGGGGATCGGCTAGGTTAGACAGTTCAGGTAGCCAAGGAGGATTCGATGAGCTGGGAAGCGCCGACTTTTGAAGAGATCAACATGAGCGCCGAAATCGGTGGGTATCAGAGCGAAGGGGACGACCCCATTCGTGACCTGCCGCCGGTTGCCAGCGATACCGCCCGCACCGACTCCGACCGCTAGTCAACCGTGCGGATCCGCGTTCTCGGCTCAGCAGCCGGTGGCGGCTTTCCGCAGTGGAACTGCGGCTGTGAAAATTGCCAGGGCGTGCGCGCTGGACGGCTGAAAGCCACCGCGCGCACACAGGAAAGCCTGGCGGTCAGCGCCGACGGCGAGGCGTGGTTTCTGATCAACGCTTCGCCGGAGATTCGCCAGCAGATCGAGAGCTTCTCGGGCCTGTGGCCACGAAAGCCGCGGCATTCCCCGATCGCCGGCATCATCCTGACCAACGGCGACATGGATCACGTTCTTGGTCTGCTGTCGCTGCGCGAGTCGCATCCACTGACGGTGTATGCGACCGAGTCGGTGCGACGCGGGTTCAGCGAAGGGAACGTCCTTTATCGAACGCTGGAACGCTTTCCTGGTCAGATCACCTGGGTCCCGCTGCAAGCGGGCGTCGCCCGGCCGCTGTTGATCGGTGGCGGACAGAGCAGTGGTCTCACCGTCATGGCCGTGCCCGCGCCGGGAAAGCGACCGCTGCACCTGGAAGGTCCGGGAACGCCGCCGCCAGGGCCCGAGGACAACATCGGCGTGGTGATTGCTCCGGATGATGATGATGATGATGATGATGACGTCAAAGGGCGTGGCGTGGCCTATTTCGCCGCGGCGGCCGGACGATCACCGGCCGTCGACCAGGCGGTGGCGGGCGCCGATTGCGTTTTCTTCGACGGGACGTTCTGGTCCAGCGACGAGTTGATCGCGGCGGGCCTGGGCACGCGGCGCGCCGAAGACATGGCCCACTGGCCGGTGGGCGGGCCGCAAGGGAGCCTGTCCTGGTTGTCGGGCGGCCCGGCCCGGCGCAAGATCTTGATCCACGTGAACAACACGAACCCTGTGCTGCGCGATGACGGACCGGAGCGGGCCGCCGCCACCGCCGCCGGCGTCGAGATCGCCTACGACGGAATGGAGCTGACGCTGTGAGCGCGGCGTCGTCCGGGGCGCTGCTGACCGCCGACCAGTTCATGGGCAAGCTGCGCGACGAAGGGGCCAGCCGCTACCACGATCGCCACCCCATTCACCAGCGCATGCACGAGGGAACGCTGACCCGGTACGAGCTGCAGCTGTGGGTGACCAACCGTTACTACTATCAGACGCGCATCCCCATCAAAGATGCGTTGATCCTGTCCAAGTCGGAGGACCCGGCGTTTCGACGCAGCTGGATTCACCGCATCCAGGACCACGACGGCGATGCACCGGGGACGGGTGGTCTGGCGTTGTGGCTGCGCCTGGCCCAATCGGTGGGACTGGACGCCGACGAGGTTGCCTCCTGCCGAAAGGTTTTGCCTGGGGTTCGTTTCGCCTGCGACGGATATGTGCAGCTGGTGCGCGAGAGCCCGCTGGTGGTGGCGGTGGCGTCTTCGCTGACGGAGTTCTTCGCGCCCGACCTCATGTCCAAACGGATCGCCGCCTGGGAAAAACATTACCCGTGGGTCGACGCGGCGGGCCTGGGTTACTTTCGCAGCCGGGTGCCGCGGGCGCGCGCCGACGCCGATGAAGCGATCGGATTCGTGGTGGCCAACGCCACCTCGCGCGACCTGCAGGACGCTTGCGTGGGGGCGTTGATCCGCAAGACCGAGGTGCTGTGGCATCTGCTGGAATGCGTGCAAGCGGCCAGCGCCGCAGCCGCCGCCGCGACGCAGGCGGGGACGGCATGACCGTGGGCCCGGGCAGCCGGCCTCGGCTGGTACCGCGGGCCCGACTGCGGTTGGATCGCCAGACAGGAAAGACCGTGCTCTTGTATCCGGAACGGGGCCTGGTGCTGAGCGACGTCGGGCAGGCGGTGCTGGAGTTGTGCGGCGCCGAGAGGACGGTCGACGACATCGTCACGGTGCTGGCGGAACGTTACGCCAGCGACGCCGCCGTCGTGCGCGCGGACGTGCTGACTTTTTTGCAGCAGCTCGCTGATCGCGGGCTTCTTGACGAGGCAACCCTGTGAGCGACGTGAGCAGCGAGGTCGCCCGGTCGGTCGAGCGTCCCTACACGCTGGTGGCGGAGCTGACGTATCGATGCCCGCTCCGCTGCGTCTATTGCTCTAACCCGGTGGCGCTGGGGCGGGTGGATCGCGAGCTGGACACCAGTACGTGGAAGCGCGTCTTTCGCGAAGCGGAGGCGCTGGGCGTCCTGCAGTTGAACTTGACGGGCGGCGAACCGCTGCTGCGCGACGATCTGGAAGAGCTGGTGGCCGAGGGGCGACGCTGCGATCTGTACATGAGCCTCATCACCAGCGGCATGCCGCTGGATCAGGCGCGTCTGGAACGATTGGCCGCGGCCGGGCTGGACGCCGTGCAACTGTCGTTTCAGGACACCACGGCGGAAGGCAGCCTGCGCATCAGCGGGCGCGACGCCCTGGCGGAAAAGCGGGCGGTGGCCGGCTGGGTGCGGGCGCTGAAGCTGCCGCTGACGGTGAACGTGGTCCTGCACCGGGAGAACCTGGAACACATCGACGAGATCATCGCGCTGGCGGAAGAGGTCGACGCCCAGCGACTGGAGCTGGCCAACACGCAATACCTGGGGTGGGCGCTGGTCAATCGAGAGCGGCTGATGCCGTCGACGGAGACGCTGGACCGGGCGCGGCTGGCGGCGGCGGCGGCACGCGAACGACTGCGCGGGCAGATGGAGGTGCTGTTCGTGTTGCCGGACTACTTCGCCGATCGCCCGCGGGCCTGCATGGACGGGTGGGCGCGACGCTATCTGATCGTGGCACCCGACGGCGTGATGGTCCCTTGCCAGAACGCGCACACGCTGCCGCTGACGTTCGAGAACGTGCGCGACCGAGCGGTGGGCGACATCTGGGAGAAATCGGACGCCTTCAACGCCTTTCGCGGCGAGACCTGGATGAAAGAGCCGTGCCGGAGCTGCGATCGACGCACGGTCGATTTTGGTGGCTGCCGCTGTCAGGCGTTTCATTTGACCGGTGACGCGGCGGCCACCGATCCGGCGTGCGGCCTGTCGCCCCAGCACGCCATCGTCGAAGCGGCCCGCGTCGGGGCGTCCGCTTCGACGACGGCGCCGGCGCTGGTCTATCGGCGTTTGCCGACGGTCACGTAACCGGCGATTTTGCGCGTCGCGACGGCCGCGGCCGGGGCGGCGGATCCTTCACCACGCGCAGCAACGCCAGCAGCGCGCCCAGGCGGCGGCCAGCGCGGCCGGGTACAACCAGTGGCGACAGCGAAAGCGACAGCGATGGCGATGCCGGCGTCAATGCCAGGCGTTCCATCCAGTCTTCGATCGTGCCGGCGCGCTGATGCATCAGCTGGGACAGTGCCACCCGCAGGTCGACGCCGCCCGGGGCCAGCATCAGCCCGTCGGCGGCGGCCAGATCGCTGTAGTAGTGCCCCCAGGAGACCATGACGTCGTCGGGGCGCACGAACGATTGCCAGGACGCCAGCAGCGACGGCAGGCTGCCACCGGCGGCCAGCGCGGCGGCGTCGAGGCCGGTGTGCGCGGGCGTCCCGGGCGCCAGGAGACGGCGGGGCGCCACCAGCGCCTGAAAGGTTTCACCCGTGGCAGGGCGACAGGCCACCCAGTGCACGAGCTCGGCCGGCTGGCGCGCGGGATCGCGCTTGGACCAGGCGTTCGCTTCGCCTTGCACACAGACCAGGCGATCCCATTCGGCGGCCAGGCGCGTGGACACGGCGGGGACGCGCGGGACGCGCAACTCGTGGCGGTGGCGCTGGGACCGAACCTGGCTGGCGAACCACTGCTGCCGATCGATCATGGCGCGGAAGGGATCCAGCAAACGATCGAAGCGACCCGGTGGTTCCAGGAGGTTGAGAACCTCGACCAGCGCTTCGATGGTCGACACACAGAACGGCGCCGGCTGGCGGCGAATGCGGTAATCGCTGAGCCGGGTCGGCGTGAAGGCGACGCGCGGAAGCTTCTGCAGCAGCGGGTTCAGCTTCAAAAGTTTGCCCGCCTGCCACCAGGTGCCGTCCAGAACGAACAGGTTGATCGCCGTATCGCGCGGCAGCTGCGCGACATCCAGGGCGTCCCGGCCAGGGAAGAGAAGAAATGACGGCGCCGGGCCGGCCAGCGCGGCGGCCACGGTCGGATCGGCGGCGAAGTCGACGCCGACGCGCAAGGCGGAGTTGGGCAGGGCCAGGTGGGCCATGCGCGCCGTGCCGATGGCCATGTCCTGTTCGCGCGGGTGTTGCAGTAACAGGACGCGCGTACGCGTGGGCAGCGTCGGCACGTGGGCGCAGTAACAAACGACGACCGGGCGGCGGCATCGCGTGCACACCGCCCGGCGGGGCGTCGAAGTAGCGGGCGCTGGCAGGGCGCCAGACAGGCTCATGCGCTCTCCGCGCGTGGCTGCGCGCCGTGATCTCCATCGAGATCAACCTGCAGGGTCTGGGCGCGGCGGCACATGCGCGATGATAGATCGACGCCGATGGCGTTCAGCCCCAACGCGTTGGCCACCGCCAGCACGGTGCCGAAGCCGCAGAACGGATCGACGACGGTGCGGGTTTGCGTCTCGGCGAGGATGAAACGACAGGCGGCCAGGCAGGCGTTGACGCCCATCGCTTTGACGCCCGGCTTGAACCCGGCGTCGGCGATCACGTCGGCGCTGGCGTGGCCCGTCGTCGACGTCGACGTGGCCCGCACGGTTCGGGAAAAAGCAAGCAGGTGCGAGTAACCGGCGCGGGCAAACGTGACGGTGCCGGGTGGTTTGCGGCAGACAATCTTGTGAAAGAGCAGGTTCATGCCGGTGCGCTGGGCGGCGCGCCCCACCAGGGCGCCCTTGTCCACCCACAGGCCGGCGTGGCGGATGTCGCTCTGGAAAAAGATGGCGACGCCTTCGTCGGCGACCGACTGCATGACCAGCAGGGCGGCGTCTTCGAACCAGCGCTGCCAGTCGGCGAAGGGCAGGTGCGGCACCTCCGAAGTGTCGGGCAGCGACGTCACCACGCTGGCGTCGCGCAGCGGGGCGTGCGCGCGCAGCCAATCCAGCGCGTCGCCGTGGTGAACAACGCGGCTGGGCGCAGCCGACGCCGAGGTGGATGACGATGACGCTGACATGACGGCCGGCGCGTCAGACCTGCAGATCGACCTTGATGTCGCCGGCGTCCAGGCGCACGCGCACCTGCCCGCCGCCGCTCTCGGCGAAGGCGTTGAAGGCCGCCTCTTCCAGGTGGCGGGTCAGGATCGACGACAGGCCGCGCGCGCCGGTCTCGCGCCGCAGACCTTCGGCGATGACGTGGTGAAGGACGTCGTTGTCGACGGACAGCTCGAAGCCCTCGTCTTCGAACTCGCGCGTCAGGCGATCGATGACGCTGCTGCGCAGGATGTCCATCAACGTGCCGGCGTCCAGAGCGGCGAAGGGGACCACGCGACCGAAACGGGCCAGCAGCTCGGGGAGAAAACCGAACGACTGAAAGTGGCTGATCTGTTCCACCTCGTCGGCGGTGAAGCTGACGGCGATGGCGTCGCCGGCCGGGCCGGCGGCCGCGGGATCGCGGCCGAAACCGATGCGATCTCGGTTTGCCCGGTTGCGCACCACCTGATGAAAGCCGGAGAACGCCCCGGCGGCCACGAAGGCCACGTCAGCGGTCGACATCACGATGTGGTCGCCGTAGGTGGCGTGGGTCAGCTCCAGGGGAACCACCACCTCCGACGACTCCAGCATCTTCAGCAGTTCGCGCTGCACGCCCATGCCGGTGACGTCCTTGGTGGTGCCGGCGCCGGCAAAGATGGCGTTGTTCTGCCCCGAGGCGATCTTGTCGAACTCGTCCAGGCAGACGATGCCGATCGACGCCAGCAGCGGGTTGTCATCGGCCGCGTGCAAGAGGCGCGTGAGGATGGTGCTGGGATCCTGGCCGACGTAGCCGGTCTCTGAATACGTGGTGATATCGATGATGACGGTGGGCAGGCGCAGGATCTGCTGGAACAGCAGTTCGATCAGGAACGTCTTTCCGCAGCCGGTCGGCCCTACCAGCAGCGTGTTCGATTTGGGCAAAAGCTGTTCCCGTTTGACGCCGTCCAGATAGATGCGCTTGATGCGGCGGACGTGACGGTAGGCGGTCAGCGACAGGGCGCGGCGCGCCTCGGGCTGGCCGCGGTAACCCTGTTCTTCCAGGCGCGTGAAGATCTGGCGGGGCGAAGGGACCTGCAGGTCGCGCACGAACTTGATGAAGTGCTCGAGACCGGACTTCCGATACTTCTTGAGCGGCTCCACCGCCAACAAGCTTAACACCGGCCGGGGGGAGGCCGGCGGGCAACCGGCGGATCCAGCCTGGCTGTGGCGCGCCCGGCTATTTTTCTGCCCGGGCATGATTGACTCGTGCGACAAGCGCTGGGAAACTTCGCACCCTCTTGTTTCCCCGGTCTCCCGACCGTTGTTTTCATTGTCCCGTTGGTCCCGTTTATCGAAGGAGCTTCTGATGTCCGAATCGCTGTTCACGTCCGAGAGTGTCACCGAAGGCCACCCCGACAAACTGTGCGACCAAGTTTCGGACGGCATCCTGGACGCGCTGATCAAGGACGACAAGACCTCGCGCGTGGCGTGCGAGACGCTGACCAAGACCGGGTTCGTCATGGTGGCGGGCGAGGTGACCTCATCGGCGCAGATCGACATCCCCAAGATCGTGCGCGGCGTGGTCAAGGAGATCGGCTACAGCCATTCGGACATGGGTTTTGACTGGAAGACGTGCGGCATCATGGTGGCGCTGGAACAGCAATCGCCGGACATCGCCCAGGGCGTCGACGGCAAGGGCGTCTACACGCGCGACGAACAGGGCGCCGGCGATCAAGGGATGATGTTCGGGTACGCCTGCGACGAAACCCCCGAGCTGATGCCGATGCCGATCATGACCGCGCACAAGCTGGCCAAGCGACTGGCCGACGTGCGCAAGAAGGGCACGCTGGATTTCCTGCGCCCCGACGGCAAGAGCCAGGTCACCGTCCGCTATGACAGCGAGAACCGCCCGCTGGCCATCGACGCCGTGGTGGTGTCCACCCAGCACAGCGAGAGCGTGAAGTACAAGACGCTGAAAGAGGCGATCATGGACGAGGTCATTCGTCCGATCCTGCCGCAGGGCTTCGCCTCACCCAAGACCAAGTACTACATCAACCCGACGGGGCGCTTTGTGGTGGGCGGGCCGATGGGCGACTCCGGGTTGACGGGGCGCAAGATCATCGTCGATACGTACGGCGGCATGGGGCGGCACGGCGGCGGGGCATTCTCCGGCAAGGATCCGTCGAAGGTCGATCGGTCGGCTTGCTATTACGCGCGTTACATCGCCAAGAACGTGGTGGCGTCGCGGCTGGCCCGTCGCTGCGAGGTGCAGCTGGCCTATGCCATCGGCGTGGCCGAGCCGGTGTCGATCCTGGTGCACACCTTCGGCACCGGAACGGTCTCGGAAGATCGCCTGGCGGAGATCGTCAAGGCGAACTTTGACTGCCGCCCAGGCGCGCTGATCCGCGAGCTGGGCCTGTTGCGTCCCATCTATCAAAAGACGGCGGCGTACGGTCACTTCGGTCGCAGCGACAGTGATTTCTACTGGGAGCGGACCAACAAGGCCGACGCGCTGAAGTCGGCGGCCAAGAAGATGGTGCCGGTCAGCAGCGCCGCCAGCAACGGTCACCTGGGCGGTAAATCCGCCGGCAAGACCAAGCGCCGCGCCATTGCCGAGCTTCCCGAAGCCTGAGGCGGCGACGGCGACGACGGCGACGACGGTGACGACGGCGGTAACGGCGGACGACGCGCGTTACCTTCAGACCGTCGATCGCCTACTTCAGGGTCAGGCCTACCGCGAGCTGGGAGCGGCGCGCCTCTTCGAAGGCGGGTTGTCATTGGCGCCCGACGAACGCGGGCGCCGGTTGATCACCGCCCACGCCGCGGAGGAACGGGCGCACTACGGCGCCGTGGTTGCGGTGTGGTCACGGTTCAGCGGCGTCAGCACCACTGAAATCGAGGCGCGCGCCGAAGAGCGCCTGTCGCGTCACCCGCTGCCGCCCGCTTCGTCC
>JAXDMH010000058.1:0-5667 GCA_034666225.1 Myxococcales bacterium | reverse complement strand
CGGCAAGAACAGCTGATCGGCGACGATCATCATGATCTGGTGCTGGGCCAATCCGAGGGCCAGATTCGAGTTGATGCAGTCGATGGTGATGTCGGTTTGCTGAAACGAAGCCGTCATCCCATGCGGCAGGTCGGGGCTCCTCAGCAAGCGGGTGTTGGGTCCGTAGGGAGGATAGTCGGCGATCCAGCGGACGTGCAGATCGTCGGAGGAATTCGGATCGAAAACCGTCACCCGAAAATCCGCGGAGCTTCGGGTGCTGACCACCGCCCCGTTGATGGGAAAGCTGTCGGTGATGATCGGGGCAATATTCTGCGCAGCCGGCGGGTCTTCGAACTCAGGAGCCAGCGGGATGACACACGCAGAGGAGAGCGACAGGGACAGCGAAAGCAAGAGGGTCACCAGCGAAGTAAATGAAGGCGAACGCCGGGCGATCGCCGAAACGATCCGGTAAAGCACACGGCGTGCCACGGGCGAAAGTGCTGGTTTCAGCGTCATTTGGTGGCGTCGCCTTCGGCCGACTCGGACATTGGTGTCAGGACTTTCGCAGGGTTTGCGCGGTCGACCGTCCCACCTACAGCGGCTCCTTCGACGAAGATTCGGGTTCAGGCGAGACGTCGCCCCCGTCTTCTTTCTCCAGGTGGCGGAAGATCGTGCGCGGGTCGACGCCCAGATCGCGCGCGGTCTTGGTGCGGTTGCCGGCGTTCAGCACCAGCACCTCGTTGATGTAATCGCGCTGGAATTTTTCCTTGGCCTCCAGCAGGGGAAGAATGGGCGGCAGATCGTCGGGGAGAAGATCCAGATCCTCCGGACCCAGCAGCGCCTTGTCAGCCAGCACCACCGCTTTTTTCACGCGGTTTTCCAGCTCGCGGATGTTGCCGGGCCAGCGGTGTCGCTTGATGGCGGCGATGGCGTTCGGGGTCAGGCCCCGCACCTTGCCGCCGTATTCAGGCGAGTAACGCCCCACCATGTAGCGCGCCAGCACGACGATGTCGTCGCCGCGATCTCTCAATGGCGGCAGGTGCAGGTGGACCACGTTCAGCCGGTAATAGAGATCCTCGCGAAAACGGCCGGTCTTGATCTCCGCCTCCAGGTCGCGGTTCGTGGCGGCCAGAACGCGGATGTCGATGGTCTCGGTGTTGGTGTCGCCGACGCGCACCACCACGCGCTCCTGCAGCGCGCGCAGAATTTTCACCTGCAGGGACAGCGGCATCTCGCCGATCTCGTCCAGGAACAGCGTCCCCCGGTCGGCGGCCTGGAAACGCCCCATCTTGTTGCTGACCGCGCCGGTGAAGGCGCCGCGCACGTGGCCGAACAACTCCGACTCCAGCAGGTTCTCGGGGATGGCGCCGCAGTTGATGGTGACGAAGGGGCCCTTGGCCCGGGCCGACCGGTTGTGCAGCTCGCGGGCGATCAGCTCCTTGCCGGTGCCGGTCTCGCCGGTGACCAGCACCGAGATGTCCGTGGCCGCCACCTTCTGCACCTTGCGGAAGACCTCCTGCATGGGCGGCGACGACCCCAGGATCTCGCCAAAGCGCATGCGCTCCATCCGTTCCTGCAGCGATCGATTGTCCAGCTGCAGCTCGTTGACCAGCAGGGCGTTGCGGATCAGCAGCGACGCCTGCGACGCAAAGATGGTCAGCACCTCGAGGTGGGTCTCCTCGAACAGCTGGGCCACGTTGTCGTTGCCGACATAGATGATGCCCAGCATGTTTCCCCGCTCCAGCAGCGGGACGCACATCACCGAGGTCAGTTTCAGATTGACCACCGACAGTGAATTCTTGAACTCGCTGTCGGACAGCGCGTCCGAGATGATCAGCGGCTTTCGGCTCTTCACCACGCGGGCCAGGATCGAATCCGACAGCTGGCTGACGGCGTCGCTGATGGTCTCGCGGCGCAGGTTGCGGGCGACCTTCACCACCGGCTCGCCCGACTCCATCAACACCAGGAAGCCCTTGTCGGCGTTGCTGACCTGGATCATCACGTCCAGCAGCTGCTCCAGCAGCGTGGGCAGCTCGTACGAAGCCATCAGCTTCTGCGAGAACTCCAGCAGCTTCTTGTACGAGTTCAGCTCGGCCATGGTGCGCGCCGCCGACTCATCGGTGACCGGCTCGTCGTACAGCGAGAACTCCAGCTCGATGAAGCCCAGGCGGATGCGATCCTCGTGGGTCAGCCGGTGCTTGTTGCGCTTGCGACCGTTGACGTACAGCTCGGCGTCACGGTCGGTGGTGGCGATGTTGAAGTCGCGCCCGTCGAAATGGATGTGGGCGTGGCTCTCGGCCAGCAGCGGATCGGGCAGGGTGATGTCCGCCTCCTCGCTGCGTCCCAGCGACGTGATCTTTTTGTAAATGTGATAAACCTTCACGCCCTTGCCGGGCATCTGCATGCGTAACGTCGCCATATAGTCCGATCCTTGTCCTGGTTAAAAGGTCCACGCGAGGGCGAGGCCCACGGGTGCGGCTGGAATTCCTGGTTGAAACTGCAGGCGGGTGGCCTGCGGTTTTGGTGTGCTGGCGGCGCTGGGCTGGGGCGGCGCCGGCGTCGCGCCGGCCCCCTCCAGAAGCTCGCGCTCCTGATAGTGACGGACGGAATCGATGGCGCCCCAGATGGCCGCCGCGACAAACAGCCCGCCGCTGACCAGCTGCAGCCGCAACAGGTTTCGCGACAGGTCTTCGTCCGAGTGATCGATCTTGTCGGCCGGGCAAGGCTGCGGCAGCCCGCCGACGTCGCTGTTCTGGACGATGAGACAGCGCCGGTGGGGCCGCACCCCGAACAGCAGAAAGTTGGTGGTGAAGGCGCCCACCGAGATGACCCCCAGCCCCGCTTCGGCGCCGGCGAACAACCAGCCCTTGCGGCGCTGCCCGTTCTGAAACTGGCCCACCCCGAAGGGAACGAAGTTCATGGCGTACGAATGCCGCTCGTACACCACCACCTTGGCGCTGGCGACCCGCAGGCGCTCGGCCTCCAGCATCCTTTGCGCCGCCTGCTCGGCCTGCCGTTTCTTGCGCTTGGCCTCCAGCGCGGCGATCTCGTCTTCTTCTTCCCTGACCACGTTGTTGAAAAAATCGACGACGCGCGGCGGGTCCAGCAGCGGATCGAACCGGTAGTCCGGCCGCAGCTCCAGCAGCTTTCGAAATTCAATCTTGGCCTCGGCGGGACGTCCTTCGAACAGGTTGGCGACGCCCAGCATACGGTGGGCCTGAACCACCTCTCCTTCGCTGTCCAGCCGCAGGTCGGGGTACAGCAGCGGGCGCAGGATGGCGATGGCGCGCTGGTACTCGCCGCGACCGAACGCGATGCGGCCGCGATCGAACTCCTGCGCGGGCGACAGCAGCGCCACCATCATCGAACAGATCAGGATCGCGGCGTTCACTCTTTGCTGGTCCTGACTTTCACGACGTGGGTCAGGCGCTGACCGGCGCGAACCGTCACCCGTTCCGACGTGAAGGCATCACCGGTGTCGACGCCGATCTCGATCTCCTTGTCGGCCTCGTCGGTGGACAGGAACGGCACCGAGATGTCCTCGCCCGGTTTTGCCGGCGTGGCTTTTCCGCCCCGGCTGGGGTCCTTGACGATGATGCGGGCGTTCGGGATCTCCGGCTCGGTGGTCACCAGCAGGCGGGCGGGCCGCCATTTCAGACGGCGGGCGATGATGTTGTCGGTCGGCAACGGCCGATCGGGTCCCAGTTCGATCCGCTCGACAAAGCAACAGCCGGACGGGCTGCGAAACTCGATGACGTGGTTTCCCGGCCAGGGAACGGCCAGGCTCTTGTGGTCGGGGTCATAGGCGAACTGGCGCTCGCCATCCAGGTACACGTCAACGTTTTGCGGGGTCGGTCCCAGGAGGAAGGTGCGGCCGCCCCCGGCGCCCTCTGCTTCGCCTGACGCGTTCGACGCCGACGGATGTCCCGGTCCATGTCCGGGGCGCGGGCGTTGATCGGGGCGTCTGTCAGCGGCGGCGATCGGCGCCGCTTCCAGGGCGGGGCCGCCGGGCCGCGCCGGCGCCGGCTTGGGCGCAGGATTGGGCGCAGGATTGATCGTCGGCTCCCCCGGTTTGGCCGGCGGCGTGGGTGCCATCGTTGGCAGCGGCACGACCGGCGGCGCGGATGCCACCACGGCAGGCCGCGGGCGCGGGCCGGGCGTCGGCCGAAGTCGAGCGATCCCCCAGGTCATCCCGCCAATGCCCGCCACGATCGCCACCACCAGCGCCGCGTTCTTCAGCCGCGTGCGTCCCTCCAGCTTCTGCAGGGCCGCCAGCACGCCAGCGTGCTGTGGATTGAACGCCAGCACGCGGTTCCACAGCTCCATGGCCCGCGCCGATCGACCCGCCTCCAGCTGTCGTTCGGCGCCCGCCACCAGCGCAGAGGCCATCCGCTCGGTCAGCGCCTTTTCATAGCCATCGGGATCGGAAAAATAGGCGCGCAGTTCGGAGCGGACGTCGGTCAGGCCGGCTTCCGCCAGGTACTCGATCAGGTCACCGGCCAGCAGCGCCACGGTGGCGTAACGGTCGTCGGGGTTGCGGGCCAGCGCGCGCGAGATGATGCGGGACAGACCGTCGCCGATCTCCCGGTTCAGCGTGCGCGGATCGGGAAACTTCCCCTCGCCGATGCGCCGCAAGACCTCGTGCGGGTTCTTGCCGCTGAAGGGCAGGCTGCCGGTGGCCAGCTGATACAGCATGATCCCGATCGAGAAGACGTCGGTGCGAAAATCCAGCGGCTTGCCTTCGATCAGCTCGGGCGCCATGTACGCCGGCGAGCCGAGCAGCTGTCCCGTCACGGTCATCCGCTGCAGGTCGACCACCTGGGCGATGCCAAAGTCCATCAGCTTGAGCAGGCCGTCCTTCCGCACCATCACGTTTTCCGGCTTGATGTCGCGATGGATGATCCCGACGCTGTGGGCATGAACCAGCGCGCCGCTCATCTCGGCGGCGATGAGGGCCGCTACCTCGGGGTGCGACGGCTGATGGTCGTTCAGCCACTGCTTCAGCGTGGGACCGTCGATGAACTCCGTGACGATGTACGAGCTGGGCGAGTTGATGCCGGAGTAATCGAAGATCTCCAGAATGTTCTCGTGGCGCAGCTTGGCCACCGCCTGCGCCTCGCGCTCCAAACGAGCCTTGGATTCAGGCTCGGACGCCAGGTGGTGGTGCAGGATCTTGATGGCGACCTCGCGCTTGAGCGTGCTGTCGGACGCTCGATACACGATCGCCATCCCTCCTTGTCCTACCTCCTGGAGGAGCTTGTACCGATCCGGGATCCGCGCCTGCTCCATAGCCTCCACGACTTCCGTGTCATAGGACCAAGGCTAAGGGCTGCATATTACGGGTCTTCCCTGCGGGCTTCAAGACCCCCTCCATCCTGAAACGGCTGTCACGGGGGGGAGACCCCAATCCATCGGCTGACGGACCGACTGACGGTCAGCTGGCGATGGGATGGGCGAGGAAATAGGGGATGGCTTCTGCCATCAGATCCAGGTCCGGGTCCAGCTGTTTGCCGATCCCTTCGGTGACGGCGATGGCGATGTTGACGATGGTGAAGCTGGGGTTCACGCGCACCCGGTGGCGGCGCAGGATCCCCAGCATATCCAGCAAGACCTTGCCGACCTGCACTTCACCCAGGCGCTGGCCCCAGTACCGCCCCACGAACTCGATGATGGCGGCGCGGTAGCGTT
>JAXDMH010000057.1:0-6785 GCA_034666225.1 Myxococcales bacterium | reverse complement strand
TGTTGGGCAGATTGACCAGCAGGTCGTAAAGGGGCGCCCGCGAGGCGGTGTCCCACAACCAGTCGGCGCGCACCACCGGCGCCTCGGTTCCCAGCTGGGCGTACAGCGACTGATGGGCGGCCAGATCTGAGGCCAGACAATAGGGATAGAAGCTGGTCAACTGATCCCACAACGCCGCGCTCCAACCCAGATCCGACAGCCGCACGCGAAAGATCGACTTCTGGTTGTCGATGGCCACCATGGGGACGATCGTTCCCCGTCGAGACAGCGAGTTCACCAGAAAGCCGAGGACGTTCTTCGCCATGGCGACCTCGGAATCCGGGCGACCCATGTCGACAAAGTGGGCCAGGCTGAAATAGCGAAAGTCGGCATCAAGAGCGCGCTGACCGAGGACGTCGCCGGCGATGGCGTCCAGGACGTCCTCGTCACTGCGGTTGGTCAGCACCGGTCGGCGCAGGCTGGTGATCCAGGCGCGCAGCTTGTCCACCTCCGCTGTGGGAACGCGATCGCCTCGCGGCGGCATGTCGCCCCTGACTGAGACGCGATCGATCATGCGCGAGGTGTCGGGATTTCCGGGGGTCACGATCTCTGCGTCGACCATCCGCGACAGATCCATCACCGATCCCCACCCGCCCAGATCGGCCTGGCCATACGTGTGGCAAGCCGCGCAGCGGGATTGCAAGATGACGGCGATCTCCGGCGGCATGTCGGTTGTTGTTGTGGTGGTGGCGCCGCCGGCGGGCGCCCCGGCGGACACCCCGCCGGACATGGACCCGGTGGCTGTTCCACCAGCGCTGGTCGAGCCGCCGGCGCTGCTGCTACCGGTTCCGGCGCTCTGCCCCAGCGAACCGGTGTTCGACGAGGCGCCGCCAGTCTGTGATGAATCGGGGGTGATCTGTCTGCCGGTGCTGATGCAGGACGCACTGACCAGGGCCAGCAGACCGAACCCGACGATCAGGCGAAGACCGGGGCGACCGACAGACGATGAGTAACGACGAGCGATCGATGATGACATGAGATACCTCCGGGCGGGGACCATGAGCACAAAGACGACTCGTCTCTGCAACTGATCAATCCCGCCGAGGCCACAGTCGTTTCGTAAATCATGCGCGACCGAAACAATTTTCTCAGGAGAACGACGTCAGCGCGTGGATCGATCGCCACGACACCGGCGTCGATCCGATTCACCACGCCTGACGGTCAGCACTCGCCGTCGACGAACGCTGATTCTCAGGTGGCGATCGGATCGCTCAGGCGAGGAGGTGGTGGCGGCGAAGCAGCTCGCGCAGATGACTGCGGTCCATCTGCGCCACGCGCGCTGCGTGCGACAGATTGCCGGCGCTGTGCGAAAGCAGCGACTGCAGAAACTCACGCTCCCAGGCGGCCACGGCGCGCTCCTTGGCGTCGTGAAACGACGTTCCCGACTGAAAGCGCCCACCGTTCTCGACCGCCAGGCCGCGCACACGCTCGGTCTCTTCCGTGATCAGACCGGGTGTCACGTCGCCCAGGAGAATGGCCTTCTCGACGGCGTTGCGCAGCTCGCGAACGTTACCCGGCCAATCCGGTCTCCGCGCCAGGGTCAGGATCAACTTCTGCACGAAGTTCGGGTTGACGTCGGATTGCACGCGCCGGGCGAATTTTTCGATCAACCCGGGAATGTCCTCTCGCCGCTCGCGCAACGGCGGCAAGCGAATGCGCAAAGAATCGAGGCGATAATAGAGGTCGGCCCGAAACTGTCCCGACGCCACCTCCTTCTGGAGATCGCGATTGGTAGCGGCGATGATCTTCATGTCGACGTTGATTGATTTCTGGCCGCCGACTCGCTTGATGACTCGTTCTTCCAGGACGCGCAGCAGCTTGGGTTGCAGCGCCAGCGGCAGCTCGCCGATCTCGTCCAGGAACACCGTGCCGCCGTTGGCCGCCTCGAAGGCGCCGATGCGACGTTCGGCCGCTCCGGTGAATGCCCCGCGCTCGTGACCGAACAGCTCGCTTTCGATCAGGTTGGGCGGGATCGATCCGCAGTCGACGCTGACGAAGGGGGCGGCCGCTTTGGGTCCGGCCTGGTGGATCATCTCCGCCAGCAAGGTCTTGCCGGTCCCCGTCTCTCCCTCGAGAAGCACGATGAATCCGGCCCGCGCTATCCGCGGCAACAGCGACATCACCTTCTGGATGGCCTCGCTGGACCCCAGTATCCGCGGGTCATACTCCGCCGGTTTGAGGCCGGTGGCTCCCAGGGGGCGTTCCAGCGATGACAGGCGCAAGGTGCTGGCCCCGATCTGGATCGGCACCATCGGCGACAGATACGCGCTTTGCACGAAGCACCCGCCGACCTGGGTCCCATTGGTGCTGCCGAGATCGCGCAACAACAGGCCGCGAGGCGTCCACTCGATCACGCAATGAAATCGCGAGGCCGACGGATCAGCCAGCCGCACGTCATTCGCCTGCGCCTTTCCGATCCGACAGTCGCGCAGATCGATGATGTGTACCGCGCCGGCGCTGGGCCCGCCCACCACCGACAGTTGAAAGGCGGTCTTGTCTGCCAGTGGCTCCGGGGACGAGTCGGCGACAAAAGTTCGCAGGTCGCTTTCTACTTCCACGATGAACCTCCTCCCGCCAAAGACGCGATCACCGACGAAGACGGCGACCGCGCCTTTGGCCAACAGATGGCGGCTGGAGAGCTAGTGAAGGGCGGTGACGATGCAGTCGCGAGCGGCCATGGCACAGTCGAGCGGCGCGCTCATCGACATCGACAAACAATCCTTCAACGTCGCGACGCAGGCCTGGATCGCACCAGGGAGGTTCTGGCCAATGCCGCCGTCTTGACCGGGGACGCCCGTCGGCAGGCCCGTTCCCGTCGGCAGGCCCGTCCCCGTCGGCGGAACGCCCGCCCCGGTTGGTGGCAGGCCCGTCCCCGGCGGCAGACCGGTGCCGATGGGCGGAACGCCGGCGTCGGCCGTGGGAATCGAAATGGGCGGCACGATGCCGGCGTCGAAGGCGGGCGGCGCGTTGCCGTTGCCGCCGTTCATCTTTTGTCCGAACCGATCGGCCAGACAGGCGCGCAACTTTTCCCCGCAGGTCGGTCCGGCGGCCATCGCGTTCCCTGCCGCGTGGCAGGTCCGGCTGTCAGCGATGCATCCCTGCACCGCGGACAACGCGCCTGACGTGGTGTTGTTGTCATTGCTCGGCAGGTCTTGCCCGCAACCGATGCCAAGCGCGATGGACAAAAGTCCCAGGCCCTTGATCACTTTACGCATGGTTCACTCCGTCAGTTGGGTTTGCGTCCCAGAGAGGCGTCGCGCGACATTTGCGCTCTGTCCACCCACTCTGAAGGGCCAAGAAGGTCTTTCTGGCCCTCTAGCTGTTCTAGTAAGGACGTGCCCTACAAACGAGTCACGACAAACGTCAGCTGGCTATCCGATGCCGGTGCAAGAGATCCTGCAGGTGTGTTGGGTCCAGCTGGGCAACGCGCGCTGCCCGGGCCACGCTGCCTGCGGCATGCCGGATCAATGAGAACAGGTACTCGCGCTCCCACTGCAGCGACGCCTGCTCTTTCGCGTCATGAAACGAGGTTCCACCGCCGACACGCTGGTGAACCTCGGCTACCGTGAACACATCGTCATCGTCGACGGCCGGACCCACGCTGATCGCGACCGTCCGCGCGCACACCGACTTTTCGACGACGTTGCGCAGCTGTCGGATGTTGCCCGGCCAGTGCTGCTGCGCCGACAAGCGCGTGGTCAGCTCGCGCAGGAACTGCGGGCTGATCTGGGGATCGATCCGGCGGGCATATTGATTCAGCAATGAGGGGATGTCTTTGAGGCGCTCGCGCAGCGGCGGCACGCGCACCCGTCGTTCGGTCAGTTGCTGAAAGAGATCGGCGCGGAATCCGCCGCCGCTCACCGCTTTCGCCAGATCACGGTTCGACGCGGCGATGATCAGGGGATCGACGGCCACCGACGTGGCGCCGCCGATCCGGATGACGGCTCGGTCGTCCAGCACCCGGGCCAGCCGGCGCTGGACCATCGGAGGCAATGCGGCGACTTCGTCGAGGAAGATAGTCCCTTCGCCGACCGCTTCGAAGGCGCCCAGCCGCCCGGCCGGCAGCGACGGGTGTCCAGGTTCGACGCCCAGCAACACGCCTTCCAGGCTTTCCATCGGCAGCGCCGCACAGTCCACGCGAATGAATGGCTGGTGGCGCCGCGGACTCATGTCGTGAATGAGCTCCGCCAGCAAGGTTTTTCCGGTGCCGGTCTCGCCGCTGAGAAAGATCGCTCGGGTCGTTTGTGCCGCCGCTGCCGCCTGCGCCAGCAACTGCTGAATCACCGGGCTGGATCCCAGCAAGCGTGCATCGTAGTCGTGCCGTTCGACCGCCGGCGACGGCGACGACGATGACGACGCGCCAGCAGCCGTCGCCACCCGCAGCGTGCTGACGCCGATCTGAATGGGAACCTCCGGCATCAGATAGGCGCTCTGAACGAGGAAGCCGCCGACCTGCGTGCCGTTGGTGCTGCCCAGATCGCGCAGGAACAGACCGCGCGGCGTCCGATCGATCGCGCAATGAAAGCGCGACACCGACGGATGCGTCAATGACAGATCATTGGCGGCGGCGCTGCCGATGCGCAGGCTGCGGCCGTCAAGAATGCGGCTGGCTCCCATTCCTGGACCGGCCACGACCACCACCTGATATCGGAAGGCATCAGCGGCCGGCCCCCCAGCAGCGGGCGACAACGGCGATGTACGAAGGGCACCTTCACGCGACATGGCAACTCCCATCGCGAGGAATTTCGGACTGTCGTGGATGTAGTAAGGGCGAGGAACACGAACGAGTCACCGTTTTGTCGGTTGTCTTCTGTCAACGCCGTCGACAGTTGCGCCCCGGCCGCGACAGCGACAGGCCAGCTTAGGTTCCGACGCACGCTGCCGATGTATCCCGCGATGTGGCGGTGGTCTTTGGTGGTACCGGCCTCTGGCTTCTGCTTGGGCGATCGATTCACCACGGTCGGTGGTTTTTGTTGACCAGCGGTGACTCGTCGGAGCTCGCCGCCCTTACTGGATCACTAAGGATGCCGTTGACCGCATGACCGCGAAAGCTCATCTCTCGTCGACACCGGCGGCTGACGCGCCCAGCGAGGCCGCGCCCACCCGCCACGACCTGCTGGCCGAGCTGGGACGCGCCGCGGCGGCGGGCGACGCGGACGCCCTTGAACGACTCCTGCGGTCGCTGGGGCCCGACATGTTACGGGTGATTCGTTCGGTGCTGGGCGCCAAGCACCCCGACCTTGACGATCTGGTGCAGGACTGTCTCCTGGCGTTCATTCGTGCGCTGACCCAGTTTCGGTTCGAAAGCAGCGTCTCCACGTTCGCGCTGACCATCGCCTTTCGGCACGCCCTGGCCTCCAAGCGTCGACAGCGGGACATCGCCCGCTGGATCGACACCTTCGCCCGCCTCCATGAGCCGCTGATGGCCGCCGGCGACTCGCCAGCGAACGACGTTGAGGTCGAGCGAAAGCGAGCCTTGGTCGCCGAGCTTTTGACCACCATCCCGAAGCCACAAGCCGAGACGCTGGGCCTGCGGGCGGTGGTCGGTCTCTCCATCGAAGAGATCGCCCACAACACCGGTGTTCCAGCCAACACCGTGCGCAGTCGATTGCGCCTGGCCAAAGAGTCACTGCGCCGTTCGATCGAAACTGACCCTGAATTGCGCGATTTTCTGGAGCCCATACGATGAACGAAACGCAAATTCACCCCGAAGACCTTCTTGATCGCGCGAAACACCAGACCCTGGACGGCGGCGACGAGCGTCTGTTGCGTGCCCACCTGGAGCATTGCGCGGCCTGCCGCTTCGAGCTGTCGCTGGCACCGGCCCTGTATCGACACATACGTCTGGACGCCGGCGATCATGCGCTGATCGCCCGGGCCATCAAGAAGACGCGCGATATGCAGCGCGCCGAGCGCAGCCCCACGGTGTGGCGAACGATGCCCGCCGCGGCGGCGCTGGTCGTCGCTTTGCTGGCCGGCGCGGTCATGGCGTCGACGGCCGGTTACGTCTGGCACAGGCGCAACACCATCGTGGTGGAAGAGCTGCCATCGAAGGCGACGCAGCGAAGCCCGGCCCGACGAAGCGCGGCGCGAGCGCGTCCCACCGTCGTACCGCTGGCGACCACCTCCAGCCCGCCCCCGACGGTGACCGAGGCACCGGCAGCGACCGCGCCAGAACCGACCATGCCCGTCGCCGACGCCGCGGCGCGCGCCGCGCACCGACGTTCGATCGCCGCCAACAGCGCCAGCAGTCGCTGCGCCGACGAGTTTCGCAAGGCCGGCCAGCTGCGCCGGGCCGGCGCCGCGGCCGAGGCGGCGATGTCGTACCAGACGCTGCGCGGAATTTGCCCCGGCAGCAGCGAAGAGCTGGCCGCGCGCGTTCTGGCGGGCCGGATCTATCTGGATCGGCTCTCCAGCCCATTGTTGGCGCTCTCGGCGTTCGACAGTTACCTGGCAGCCGCCCCGCAGGGCGCGCTTCATGAAGACGCCGTCATCGGTCGCGCGCTGGCGCTGGGCCGCCTGCACCGCTCTGCCGAGGAGACCGCGGCCTGGGAGGATTTGCTGGCCGCCTTTCCTGATTCTCTGTACGCCGATCAGGCCCGCACCCGCATGAAGACGCTCAGGTGAAACCGCGGCCCCCCCGGCGAAGGTTTGGCCCCTGGCTGGCCGCGCTGGCCGTGGTGGGCCTGCGTGCCTCGACGGCCAGCGCCAGCGCCGCCAACAATCCGCCCGACCATCCGCCCGAC
>JAXDMH010000056.1:0-5951 GCA_034666225.1 Myxococcales bacterium | reverse complement strand
CGCCGTCCGGCGTGATGTCGATGACCACGTACTCGACGGGGTAGGTGGGCTCCCCGTCCAGCTGAGCGGCCGCCTGATCGGTGTCGCTGAAGTAGGCGCCCACGTCGACGTGCGAGTGATAGACGATCTTGGCCGGGGTGTCGCCGCGCAGGCTTTTCTGCAGGCGGAAGAGCTCGGGCGCGTCCAGGTTGTACGCCGTGCGCGCGTCGCGCGGGTTGCGCGCGGGATCTTCGGCGTGCAGGCGATCCTGAATGTTGGCGCAGGCGATCGGGTAGTCGGCGACGGCGATGTCCTTGGGGCCATAGACGATCCCGCAGCATTCCTTCGGGTAATCGCGACGGGCGTGTTCGTACATCGCCGCCAGCGCGTCGTCGGTCAGCACAGGGTGGGGCGGCGTTGGCTTGGTGGGCATGGTCGTCAGCGGGTTGGTCAGGGGCGCGGCGTCTGCTTGTCGACGGGGGCCTCGAAATAGCGATCGGCGCGATCAGGAAACAGCGTCACCACGACGCCCTGCTGTGCGGCGGCGTGCAGGCGCTTGGCGATGCGCAGCGCGCCGGCCAGGGCGGCCCCCGACGAATGCCCCACCAGCAGGCCCTCTTCCTTGGCCAGGCGCTCGGAGACGGCCCAGGCCTCGTCGGTGTCCATGGGGATGACGCCGTCCAGTTCCTCGGGATGATAGATCGGCGGTACCAGCGAGCTGGCCATGTGCTTGAGGCCTTCCAGGCCGTGCAGGGCGTCGTCCGGTTCCACCGCCCACACCTCGATGTCGCGCCGATATTCCTTCAGGCGCCGGCCGGTGCCCATCACCGTGCCGCTGGTGCCGATGCCGGTGACGAAATGGCTGACGCGCCCGTCAGTCTGCTCCCAGATCTCGCGGCCGGTGGTGTTGTAATGGGCCAGCGGGTTCGACGCGTTTGAATACTGGTCGGGGTAAAAGTACGCGCCCGGGTTGTCGGCGACCATCTGGCGACAGAGGCGAATGGCGCCGTCAGAACCCTCCATCGGATCGGAGAAGACCAGCTTGGTCCCGAAGGCCTCGGTGATCTTGCGCCTGGCCCACGACACGTTGCCGGGCATCACCAGCGTCACCGGATAACCCATGGCGCCGCCGATCAGCGCATAGGCGACGCCGGTGTTGCCGCTGGTGGAATCGATGATGGTCTGTCCGGGTTTGAGGAGGCCGGTGCGAATGGCGTCGCGGATCATCTGATAGGCGGCGCGATCTTTTACCGACCCGCCCGGGTTCAGGAACTCGCACTTGGCCCAGATCTCCACGCCCGGCGTGGCGTTATCGAAGGCGCGCAGGCGGACGATGGGCGTGTCGCCGATGAGGTCGGTGATGCGCTCGGCGACGCGCAGGCGGGCGCGGCGCAGCGTCTCCATCTGCATGACCTGCTCGGCGGCGGAGCGAATGACGTCGACGGCGCGGTTCATGATCGTGCCGTCACGAAAAAGACATCTCGCTGCCGTGGCCGCCGCAGGCAAAACAGGCGGGCGACCAGGGGATCTCTTGCATGCGCGGCGGACGGCCGTCGAGGGGCAGGCTGAGATGGCGGGCCGGCGCGTCGCCGCCGTTGCCCAGCAGGGTGTGAATGACTTCGGTGGCCGCCAGCGTCGCGGCGACCACTGCGGCGGCGCCGTCGCTGGCCGGGGCCGAGGCCTGCGCCGGCACATCCAGCGGCGCGTGCGAACAGGGCCCGTTGCGCCGGAAGGAGACCAGCTCGACGGTTTCGTCGCGGCCGCGCACGGCGACCACCGGAACGCCGCGCCGGATCGCCGCACGCAGCATCGCATCGTCGTCGAACCCGGAACGCAACACGCCGGTCATACCGTCCAGCGCGTCCACCCACCCCGCACCGTCGACGGGGAGCGCGCGATGGTCGACGACCACGTCGGGGTTCGACGCGCGCAGGTCGGCGTCCCAGCCGGCGGGACCACCGACCAGCCGCAGCCGGCCAATCCCGGCCGCCGCCAGATAACGCGCGCCCAGCTCGGCCGTCAGATCGCCACCGACCACCGCCACGCGGGCGGCGCCCAGACGCTCCTGTCCGTCGGGGCCGATCTCCGGCAAGGCGATCTGACGCGCAAAGCGCTGGACGGCGGCTGCGTTCATGCGCGCGTCGCCGTCGTCCTAGCGGCCGCCGGCGATGGCCGGGACGATGGAGATCTCGTCGCTGTCCTTGACCGGCGTCTCCAGGTTCTTCAGGAAGCGGATGTCTTCGTCGTTGGCGAAGATGTTCACGAACCGCCGCACCTGACCGCTGTCGTCGCAGATGCGTTCCTTGATGCCCGGGTACTGCGTCTCCAGGCTGGTGATGAGAGCGCCGATGGTGCCGCCCTGGGCGGTGACCTCTTCTTTCCCCTGCGTCAGCTTGCGCAGCGGGGTGGGGATTCTGATCGTGGGCATGTCCGTCTTCCTCCGATTTCCGGTTACGACTTCAGTTTGGATTGGGCTTCATCAAAATCGGACAGCCGCGGTCCGATCTGCACCGGGTCGGGAAGCTGGCCGACCAGCGGATCTTGCGTCTTCATGCCGTTGCCGGTCACGCAGATGACGATCGGTCCGTCGTCGCGGCCGATCTTGCCTTCGTTGATCAGGCGGATGGCGGCGCCCAGCGTGACGCCGCCGGCGGTCTCGGCGAAGATCCCCTCGGTCTCGGCCAGCAGGCGCATGGCCGCGATGATCTCCGGGTCTTCTGGTTTCGCCGCCCAGCCGCCCGAGCCGATGATGGTCTGGCGCGCGTAAAACCCGTCGGCGGGGTTCCCGATGGCCAGCGATTTGGCGATGCTGGTCGGCGTCTTCACGGGGCGGATCTGCTCGCGGTTTTCCAGCACCATGTCGACGATGGGCGAGCAGCCGGCCGCCTGCGCGCCGTGGATGCGCGCCTTGCGCGACCCGGGCGAGAGCAGGCCCAGTTTTTCCAGCTCGCCGAACGCCTTGCCGATCTTGGTGACCAGCGCGCCGCCCGCCATCGGCACCACCACGTGGGCCGGCGTCTTCCAGCCCAGCTGCTCGGCGATCTCGAAGCCATAGCTCTTCGAGCCTTCGCCGTAGAACGGGCGCAGGTTGACGTTGACGAAGCCCCAGCCGTACTTGCCGGCGATCTCCGAGCACAGCCGGTTCACGTCGTCGTACGTCCCCTTCACGGCGAAGACGCGCGCGCCGTAGACGATCGTCCCCAGCACCTTGGCCGGTTCCAGGTCGTACGGGATCAAGATGACCGCCGGCATTCCAGCGGCGGCCGCCTGCGCGGCGGTGGCGTTGGCCAGGTTTCCCGTCGACGCGCAGGCCACGGTCTCCAGGCCGAACTCACGCGCCTTGGAGACGGCGACCGACACGACGCGATCCTTGAACGACAGGGTCGGGTAGTTGACGGCGTCGTTCTTCACCCACAGCTCGCGCACGCCCAGCTTCTTGGCCAGGCGATCAGCGCGCAGCAGCGGCGTCATGCCGGTGGCCAGGCCGACGGCGGGCGGACCGTCCAGAGGCAGCAGCTCGGCATAGCGCCACATCGTCTTGGGGCGCGATTCGATGAGGGCGCGGGTCAGCACCTTGCCGATGGCCGCGTAGTCGTACGTCACCTCGAGCGGGCCGAAGCAGAACTCGCAGACGTGTACGGGCGCCTTGGCGATCTGGTTGCCGCACTCGCGGCAGCGCAGCCCCTGGACATAAGACGTCTGCGTGGCGGAGATGGACGCTGTGACTCCTGTGGACGCTGTGCTCATCGACGACCTCTTTGCTCCTTGTTACCTTGGCCTAGGCCTGACATCCGGCTGCCGCGTATTCGGCTGGATCCAGCCGGCGAATCTGGGGATCGGTGCCGCACACGCGACACAGCGGATTGGATTTGAAAGCGACGGCCCGGACCATCATGGCGAGCGAATCATACTGGATGAGCCGGCCGATGAAGGCGGGAGTTTCGCCGCGGCAAAGACGCGCCGCCTCGGCCCCTTGCAGCGCGCCGATGACGCCCGGCACCGGGCCCACGACGCCCGCCTCGGCGCAGGAGGGGCCGACGCCGTCGGGCGGCAATTCTTCGAACAAGCAGCGGTAACAGGGGTGGCCGCCGGCGGGGACGGTCAGCAGTTGCCCGCCGGTGCCGACGGCCGCGCCGTGCACCAGGGCCACGCCGGCCAGCACGGCGGCGTCATTGGCCACGAACTTGGTCGCGAAGTTGTCCGAGCCGTCGACGAGCACATCATAGCCACGCAGCAACGCGGCGGCGTTCGCGGCCTCGAAGCGAACCGGGTAGGGCGTCACCGTCACGTCGGGAAAGCGGCGTCGCAGCGCCGCCACCAGCGAGGCGACCTTGAGTTTCCCCACGTCGTCCATGCCGTGCAGGATCTGACGGTGCAGGTTGCTGGCGTCGACCAGGTCGTCATCGACGACGCCGATGCGCCGCACGCCGCCGGCCGCCGCCGCCAGCGCCGCCGGGCAGCCCAGGCCGCCCGCCCCGATGATGAGGACGCCGAGGACTGCGTTGCTGTTGGTTCCGTCACTCATTCGAAGTACGCATCCGAGCTGAAGTAGCGCTCGCCGGTGTCACAGAGGATGGTCACCACGGTCTTGCCGGGGCCCAGCTCGCGCGCCACGTCCAGGGCAATCTTGACCGACGCGCCGGCGGAGATCCCGACCAGCAGCCCCTCGCGGCGGGCCAGGGCCAGCTTTGTACGCTGGGCGTCCAGCTCGGAGATGGTGCGGATGTCCGTGATCACCGAGCGATCCAGGATCGCCGGGATGAAACCGGCGCCGATGCCGTCGATGCGATGCTCGCCGGCGGGGCCGCCCGAAAGCACGGCGCTCTTTTCAGGCTCGACGGCGACCACGCGGACGCCCGGGAAGCGCTCGCGAATGACCTGGCCGACGCCGGTGATGGTGCCGCCGGTGCCGACGCCGTGGACGAAGGCGTGCAGCGGGCGCGTCCCCAGCTGCGCCAGGATCTCCGGCGCGGTGGTGCGACGGTGCGCCTCGACGTTGGCCGGGTTGTTGAATTGCTGGGGCATGAAGGCGCGCGGATTTTGCCGGCAGATCTCGTTGGCTTTTTCGACGGCGCCGCGCATGACCGCCGCCGCGGGCGTCAGGTGCACCTCGGCGCCGTACGCCTTCAGCAGGGCCCGGCGTTCCAGCGACATGTTGTCGGGCATGGTCAAGATCAGCCGATAGCCCTTGGCGGCGGCCACCAGCGCCAGCCCCACGCCGGTGTTGCCGGACGTCGGCTCGACGATCACCGATTCGCCGGGACGCAGCCGCCCCTCGCGCTCGGCCGCCTCGATCATCGACAAGGCGACGCGATCCTTCAGCGACCCACCCGGGTTGAACTGCTCGCACTTGCAGAACACGTCCGCCATCGACGGGTCGGTCAAATGCCGCAATCGAACCAGGGGCGTCCCCCCGATCAATTCGAGCATGCTGCTGACTGCGATGGCCGGCATGAAGCGCGGGAGGATAGCACCATGGTGCGGGAAATGCGTCTCGTTTAATGGACGCGAGAGTCAGCGGCTGGAGCTGGATGGATCGGATTTGGCCTTGCCGCGTCCGCCTCCTCCGCGTGGGCGGGTCCTGTCGCTGCGGGACCGCTTCCCCAGCGGGACGGTTCGCCGGGGCCGCGTTCGAGATTCTAGAGAGCGCGACCCGTGTAACAGAAGCGCAGAGGGACAACGGCCCCGACGAACCGTCCCGCTGGGGGCCCCTCCCTCCGCGCCACCCGCCCACGCTACGTCGGCTCGCTCGGGGCAAACGCCTCAGCCTATCGAGGAAGAATATAGACGGATCAGATCGAAGGGCACGAACGTTGGCACCGAGGCGAGCCGACGTAGCGTGGGGGGGTGACGCGGAAGGGGGGACCACAGAAACTTGGCTTGCTGGGGCCATGTCCCTCTGCGCTTCCGATACACGGGTCGCGCTCTCTAGAATCTCGAACGCAGCCCCAGCAAGACAAGTTTCTGGGGAG
>JAXDMH010000055.1:0-8465 GCA_034666225.1 Myxococcales bacterium | reverse complement strand
GGCCCGGTCGTGGTGGACTTCGTGCGCCGCGAGGTGACGGTGGCCGGGGTGCAGACCCACTTGTCCCGCCGCGAGTTCGACCTGCTGGCCGTACTGCTGTCGCCCGCCCGTCGAGTGCGGACCCGGGACGAGCTCATCGACCTGCTGTGGCCCGACCGCTACCTCTCCGACAGTCGCACCCTCGACACCCACATCCACCGGCTGCGGGCCAAGCTGGAGCCGGATCCGGCCGAGCCCCGGTACATCGTCACTGTCCGGGGCGTGGGGTTCCGCATCGACCCCGACGGCGACCGTCCTGCCCCACCCAGCCGGGGCCTCGAGGGCGCCCGGCCCTGAGGACACGATGGTGACGCCTCAGCCGAACCGGCCGTTCACGTAGTCGAGGGTCCGCGGATCGATGGGCTCGCTGAACAGCTTGGCCGTGGGCCCGAACTCGATGAGCTCACCGGCCTTGTCCTCGCCCATCAGCAGGAAGGCGCAGCGGTCCGAGACCCGCATGGCCTGCTGCATGTTGTGGGTCACGATGATGATGGTCACCCGGTGCTTGAGCTCCCCGACCAGCTCCTCGATGCGCTTGGTGGCGATGGGATCGAGGGCCGAGGTGGGCTCGTCCATAAGCAGCACCTCGGGCTCGACGGCCAGGGCCCGGGCGATGCACAGACGTTGCTGCTGTCCGCCCGACAGTCCCAGCGCGCTTTCGTTCAGGCGATCCTTGACCTCTTCCCACAGCGCCGACTGTCGCAGGGCGCGTTCCACCCGGTCGGCCAGGTCGACGCCGCTGTTCATGCCGCCGATGCGCAGGCCATAGGCGACGTTCTCGAAGATCGATTTTGGAAAAGGGTTCGACCGCTGGAACACCATGCCGATGCGCCGCCGCACCACCACCGGATCGATGCCCACGCCGTAGATGGGCTGGTCGTCCAGGTGCACCGCCCCTTCCATGCGGCACGACGGAATCAATTCATTCATCCGGTTCAGCGAACGCAGGAAGGTGGATTTGCCGCACCCGGAAGGGCCGATCAGCGCGGTGACCCGTTTCTCCGAGATCTCCATCGACACCGGCCCCAGCGCTTTTTTTGGTCCGTAGTAAACGGACAGGTCGCGCACCACCAACTTTTGTGGAGCGACGTCGATGGCGCCGCTCACGATGTTCCTCCCGCGAAACGCGAGCGCATGCGCGACCGCACCACGAACGCCGACAGGTTCAGCACGAACGTCACCACCAGCAGCACCAGCACCGTCGCGTAAAGCAGCGGCTTGCTGGCGTCGACGTCCGGCGATTGCGTGGCCAGCACATAGACGTGATAGCCGAGGTGCATGAACTGATTCTGCGGATGCCAGGGCAACTGTGGCAAGTAGTAAGCCGCGCCCGTGAACAGAATCGGAGCCACTTCACCGGCACCGCGGCTGATGGCCAGGATGGTGCCGGTCAGGATGCCGGCCGTGGCCTGCGGCAAGACGACTTTGATGATGGTCTGGAACTTGGTCGCGCCCAGGGCCAGCGATGCGGCGCGCAGCTCTTGCGGAACGGCGCGCAGCGCTTCCTCCGTCGTGACGATGACCACCGGCAGGGTCAGCACCGCCATGGTCAGCGCCGCCCACAGCAAGGCCGGCTGACCGAGGACCTTGTGCCCCGAAAAGAAAAGTCGGTCGGCCCCCGCGCCCACGAACTGGATGAAGAATCCCAGGCCAAAAAGGCCAAAGACGATCGACGGCACGCCGGCCAGGTTGTTGACGGCGACCCGGATGATGCGCGTCAGCCATGAATCGCGGTCGGCGTATTCGTGCAGGTATATGGCGGTGGCGACGCCGGCCGGCACCACGGCGATGGTCATCATGATCACCAGGGCGACCGTGCCGAAGATGGCCGGGAAGACGCCCCCCTGGGTCATCCCCTGCTCGGGCGCCTTGGATAGAAACGTCCACGACAGCCGGGGCGCGCCGTGGTGGATGACGTCGATGACGATCGTCGCCATGATGATCATGACCAGCAACGTGGCCGCTCCGCAGCTGATCAGCAGGGCGCCGTCGCCGATGCGGCTGCGCAGCTTGCGCGCGAACACCGACGGTTGCAGCACCGTCATTGGGCCACGCCCAGCTTGCGCTTCATGCGGCGGATGGCCAGGTCACCAATGAAGTTGATGCCAAAGGTGATGACGAACAGGAACGTCCCCAGAAAGAACAGCACCGTATAGTGGGCGCCGCCGAAGACCACCTCCGCCAGCTCGGCGGCGATGGTGGCCGACAGCGTCCGCGCGGAATCGACAAAGCTGGCCGAGGTGATGGCGGCGTTGCCTGACGCCATCAGCACGACCATGGTCTCGCCCACCGCGCGGCCCAGGCCCAGGGCCACCGCGGCGGCGATGCCGGGGCTGGCGGCGGGGATCAGCACGCGCACCACCGTTTGATAGCGGGCGGCGCCCAGCGCCGTCGAGGCTTCGATGTAACTGCGCGGGACGGCTCCGAACGCTTCTTCGCTGATGGTGAAGATGACCGGGATGATCGCGAACGACAGCGCCACGCCCGCCACGACGGCGTTGAGGCGCGATTCCAGGCCCAGCAGATCCTGAAACCAGGAGGCCATCACCATCAGCGCAAAGAACCCCAGAACCACCGAGGGAATCCCGGCCAGCAGTTCAATGGCCGGTTTGACGATCTCGCGCGTGCGGCGGGACGCGTACTGCGAAAGGTACAAGGCCGCCCCCACGCCCAGCGGCACCGCCACCAGCATCGACACCAGGCTGACCTTCAGCGTCCCGATGATGAGCGGCCAGATTCCAAACTTCGGAATCTCCGAGACCGGCTGCCAGATGTAATCGGGGCTGTCATAGCCGGGCCAGGCCTGGGCGGTCCACATCTTGCCCAGCGTGACTTCCTTGTGGACGTGCTCGCTGAAGAAAAGCGGCAGCGCCTCCTTGGCGACAAACGCGAAGATCAAAACGATGGCGGCGATGGAGGTCATCGCCGTGACGCGAATGGAAAGCTCGGCGACGCGGTGCCAGGCCGGGGCCATGGATGGCGTATAGGCGTTGCGGTGAGGGGTGACTTTCGCGGTCAGCGTCGCTGGCCCCGCCGCAGGGGGCGCGGATGCGTTCACTGTTCCGCCGGTCGTCGTCACCGTCGGAATAGAGCATGTGGCCGTGTCGTCGGCGTAGCGACTGTGTGACATTCCCGTTACAACCGCGGCATTTCTGACGGTTGACGGCCGTATTTCGCTGGCCGGTCGCTCCGGAAAAGTTGCGGCGATGTCACGGCGATGTCACCTCCGGCGGTCACCATGCCCAGCACGAAAAGGAGACACCGATGACAACGAAAACTATTTTGGCCGCATGCCTGGCGCTGCTGATCCCCAGCGTGGCCAGCGCCGGCACGCTGACGGTCAAGGGTTCCGACACGATGGTCGTGCTGGGCCAGCGCTGGGCCGAGACGTACATGAAGAAACATCCCGAGACCAGCATTCAGGTCACGGGCGGCGGTTCGGGGACAGGGATCAGCGCCCTCATCAACGGCACCACCGACATCTGCGAGGCGTCGCGGGCCATGAAAGACGCCGAGAAGAAGCAGTTGCAGGAGAAGGGCGCCCAGGCGACGGAGATCCCGGTGGCCAAGGACGGACTGTCGGTCTACGTCAACGCGTCGAACCCGATCAGAGACGTGACCATGGGCCAGCTGAAGGACATCTTCACTGGCAAGGACACCACCTGGAAAGAGATCGGCGGCGCCGATTCAAAGATCATTCCTTACTCGCGCGAGAACAGCTCGGGCACGTACGTGTTCTTCAAGGAGCACGTGCTGATGAACGCCGACTACACCCCGCGCGCGCAGGCCATGCCGGGCACGGCGGCCGTGGTGAACGCCGTCAGCAAGGAAAAGTTCGGCATCGGTTACGGCGGCGCGGCCTACGCCAAGGGGATCAAGGTGCTGCCCGTGAAGAAGGACGGCGGTTCGCCGGCCATCGGCCCATCGGACGCCACGGTGCGCGACGGGTCCTACCCGCTGTCACGCCCGCTGTTCTTCTATGTGCGCGGCGTGCCGACCGGCGAGAGCAAGTCCTTCATCGATTGGGTGCTGGGCCCGGACGGCCAGAAGATCGCGCAAGAGGTGGGGTACTACCCGCTGAAATAGCGCGGCAGGCGATCGCCAGCTCTCGCTTAATATTCGGCGATGGCGCCGAGGGTGGCGTCCGTGGCGCGAAGGTAGTCGGTGGGAGCGAGGATGATTTGCGTGCCGCGGACGCCGGCGGAGACGGCGATGCGATCGAACAGCTGTATCGTTTCGTCGACGAAGACGGGGTAGGGCTTCTTGGCGCCCAGCACGGTGACGCCGCCGCGAATGTAACCGGTCAGCGGTTGCACCTCTTTGAGGGGGACGGTTTCAACGCGGCGGTCGCCGCTGCTGCGGGCCAGCGCTTTCAGATCCAGGGAGCCGCTGCCCGGCAGCACCGCGAACAGCACGCCGGTGCGATCGCCGCGCGCCACCAGCGTCTTCCAGACCTGGTCCAGGGGCAGACCCACCTTGGCGGCGACGTTCTCGGCGGACAGATCGTCGGGATCGACTTCATATTCGCGCAGCTCGTAGGTGATCCCCAGGCGATCCAGCATCCGCGCGGCGTTGGTCTTCATTCAGTGAACCCACCAGGCGATCTTGCTAAGGCGCCGCGCCCAGGCTGGCAAGCTGCTGTTCGACCTCGTGCCGCGAAGGCGCGTCCGCCGGGGCCAGTGAAAGATATTTCTTCAGCGCGGTCACGGCGGCGGCGCGGGCGCCCTTGGCTTTTTCGGCCATCCCCAGCTGGTAATACAGATCGACCAGCCATTTCTGGCCGGCCGGCGCCTTGGCCGCCGCCTGGCGCAGGTGCACCACCGCCGACGCCGGTTGTCCTTGATCCATCTCCCAGCGGCCGATGTGGTAATGCACCTCGGCGTTGTCCGGCGTCGCGCGTATCGCTGACCGCCAGGCAGCCACCGCCTTCGCGGGCGCGCCCTGGCGATCGTACGCGTTACCCAAAAGCAACCAACCTTCGCCGTTGTCGGGCGCCAGCTTGACCGCCGATTCAAGGATGGGGACCGAATGATCGGTGTCCCCACGCCCCAGCAGGATGCGCCCGCGCGCCACCATCGCTGGCGGCAGCGGGCCCGCCTGTTCGTACTCCGACAGCGCCTTCTCCTCGTTGCCGGCGGCCGTCAAGGCGCGCCCGTTTTCAAAGTGCAGCTCGGGGGTGCTCTCGAAGGACAGCGCGCGCCGCAGGTCGGCCAGGGCGCCCGCCACGTCGCCGCTGGACAGGCGCACCTTGCCCAGCCACAGCAGCGCGCCCGGTGTCTGCGGCGCCTCGGCCGTCAGCTTCTCCAGCAGAGCCTGGGCCACCGGTTTGCGTCCCATCTCGAAGGCCAGCTTGGCGGCGGCCAGGCGGGCGCTCAGCGATGCCTTGCCAGCGTCGATCTCCGCCTGGTACAGCGACAGCGCTTTTTCCCGGTCGCCGCTGGCCACCAGCAGCTCGGCCAGGCGCGGGCGCAGTCCCGGCAGCTCGGGGTTGTCCGCCAGCAGCGATTCCAGTTCGCGCCGCGCCCCCGCGCGGTCGTGGGCCGCCTCCAGCGCCGACGCCAACCCCAGCCGGGCCGGCGCGTCCTTGGGGCTGGTGGCCAGCACGTCCTTGAACGTCTTGCGCGCCCGCTCCGCGTCGCCCGCGGTCAGCTGCGCCTGTCCCAGCGCCACCTGCAGCGTGGCCGGCGCGACCCCCGCCGCCTGGGCGCGCTTTAACACCGTGACCGCCTCGGCGGTGCGGTTCTGTTTCAGCAGCAGCGCCCCCAGTTGCAGGCTGGCCGGGACAAAGCGCGGATCGGCGGCCAAGGTTTCTTCATAGGCGCGCACCGCGGCGGTCAGGTCGGGCGGCGTTTGCAGCTCGGCGGCGCGCCCGCGCCAGAATGAAGCGCGCGGATCCGCCGTCGAAACGTCGCGCGCCGGCGACGGCGGGCCCAGCAGGACCAGGCCTTCCGCGCGCCGGCCGCTCTCGATCAGGACGGCCGCCAGGGCGAATCGCAGATCGTGCGCCGGGACTGCCGCCGGGACGGCCGGCGCGCTGGGCAGCGCCGTCGAAAACTTGGCCACCGCTTCGTGCAGGCGACCTTGCGACAGCAACGCCTCGCCCGCGGCCACCAGCGCCGCCGGGCTGGCCGGATCCTTGGCCAGCGCCTTGTCGACGGCTGCGGCGGCTTCGCCGGGCTTGCCCAGCGCAGCCTGCGCGCGCGCCACGATGGCATACGCCTCGGCCAGCGCGGCCGGTGTTGCGTTGGCGGCGTTGTCGGTGATGAGACGGTTCGCCAGCGCCAGACGCGCGGGCGGTGCATAGCCACCGGTGCGAATCAAACCCAGCGCGGCGCCAAAGTGCCCGGCCGAGGCAGCCAGCGCGCCCTTGTACGTCGCTGCCGCTTGTGGCCGGCCGCCGTCTTCCTGGGCGCGCGCCAACCCATATCGAAACGCCACGCGCGTCGGGAACTGGGCGGCGCCTTGCTGGAAAATGGTTTCGGCGGTGGAGGCCTTGTTCAATCCCAGGGCGACCCAGCCGGCCAGCAGCTGGCGCTCGGGCGTGGCGTCGTTCAACGCCGCGGTTTCGTCCAGCACGCGGCCCGCTTCGCGCGCGCGTCCTTTGCCGAGCGCGATCCAGGCCCGGGCGCGGGCCAGGGTGGGCGCTGTGGCGTCCGAGCGGATCGCGTGGAGCGGAATTTCGCCCAGCGCGGCGTCGGCGCGGGCGGTGCGCGCGCGATCGGCGCGGTGCAAGACCACCGACGCTGCCAGCAGCTCGGCCGCGGCCGCGCGCAGGGCGGCGCTGCGCGGGCGCGCCTCGACCTCTGCCAGCAATCGCGTGGCGCCCCGTTGATAGGCGGTCATACGATCGCTGGCGATCTCGGCGACGGTGTCCCCCAGAACCTTGGCGGCTGGCGGCTCGCGGATCAGAAGATCGCCCAGATCAAAATACAGAAAACCGACGGCCAGCGCAGACACCAGCAGGATCGCCGCGCCGCCGCCGATGATCAGTTTTTTGCGTGATTTCTTGGGGGGCTCCTCGGCGCGCGGTTTCGCGGCGGTCAGCGTTCGGCCGCGCACGGCCGCTGCCGCCGCCGCGCCCGCCAGGGGAGCGGCGCCCGCGGCCAGCGGCGCGCCGGCCGTCACGACCATCTGGCCGCCGCCCGGTGCGGGCGCCACGGTCAGGCCCGTCGACGGCGCGGTCTCGAATCCGGTGATGGGCTGGTCCGCCGTCGGTTCAAGTGAACGAGCCCCCGGATCGAGCGTCGACGGGCGCGCCGATGCGCCGGCGGACGCGGGTGCGGCGGCATGCGCTGATCCCCGGCCCGGGGCCTGCGACAATCTGGGCAGGTGGTCGGGGTTCGCCGGTTCGTTGGCGTCAGGCGCGGCGGGCGCCGGTTCGACGGCGGAAGGGGGTGCCGGCGCTGACTCCTCCCTTTCCAGCTCGAGAGGTGCCAGGGAATCAAGGTCGACTGGCGCCAAGCCTGGGGGGCTGACCACCCCGGGGTTGTGGGCGATCGCCGGCTCTGGCTGCGTGAACGGCTGGCCCAGCGCCGCGTCCAGCGGGGCCAGCTCCAGATCGCCGCCTCCACCCAGGTCGCGCTCGCCCCACGTGGCTCCCCCCTCGCCGGGCGTTGGCCCGGTGTCGCCGGCGGGATCTTCCTGCGCTGGGGCCTTTTCTGGCGCTGATGCCGCGGGAATCAGTCGGGCCAGCGGATGCCAGGTCCGGCGATCGGGCGAGACCTCTTCGCTGCCGTCCAGCTTGCCCTGCTGCAAAAGGCCAGCAATGGTCGCCTTGGAGAGGGGACCGACGAGATCGCCGGTCGTCCTGCGAACGTAGAAGCGGTCCCCCGTCTCGTCCATGCTGTGGTTACCCGTCAGCGCAACGTCACGTCAGGGCGTCCTATCTTACGACGGCGAGCATGCGCCGCAAAGCCGGCCCACCGCGCCGTCGGCACGAAAACGTCACAGATCTGGCGTGGGCCCGGTCATTGACGGCGATGCCTTCGGTCTGTCAAGACTGCGCCATGCTGTTGTCTCGGCTGTTAGCTCGGCTTTCGCGGCGCCCGCGTCGTCGTCATGGCCATCGGTATGGCGTCGGTTTGGCCTTGGTGTCGAGCGTCCTGGGCGTCCTGTTTTTGGGCGGCGTGCTGCAGCGACCGTTTGCGCTGGTGCGCGCCGCGCGCGCCTCGACGCTGATCCAGCTCAGCGTCGAAGAGCTGTGCCAGCGGGCGACCGTCGTCGTCGCCGCCACCCCGCTGGAATCGAAGGTGGTCTGGGAGGACAGCGCCGGCGGGCGCGGGCGCCGCATCGTCACCTATACGCGCGCCCGCATCGACCGCGTCGTCGATGGCGTGGCTCCGAACCAGCTGTGGATCCGGACCCTGGGCGGCAGCATCGGCGACATCGGCCAGCACGTCGACGGCGAGGCCATCCTGACCCCTGGA
>JAXDMH010000054.1:0-3140 GCA_034666225.1 Myxococcales bacterium | reverse complement strand
GTTGCCGTGGTTGTTGTCGCTGTCTTGCCACCGGTCACGACTCATGTGGCACCTTCTTGCCGGACCAATGTCTGGAACTGCGCGCGCGCCCGGTGCAGCCAGACCCGGACCGTCACGCTGGCCACGCCGGCCACCAGCGCAATCTCATCGGCGCTCATTCCTTCCACCTTGGTCAACACCAGCACCATCCGATATTTCTCGTTCATGCGGTCCAGCACCGCGTACAAGCGCTGCGCTGCTTGTCTTCTTTCCAGCTCCTCGACAGGACCAAGACCAGGTGTGGCCATCTTCCCCGCAACGTCCTCGGCCGAGCCGCGCAGCCAGCGTCGCCAGCGGCTCCGTCGTTGCTGCCCCTGCACCACGCGGCGGGTGATCTGAAACAGCCAGGTTGAAACCTTGGAGTCGCCGCGAAAGTCGGGGAGTCGCCGGTGCGCCACCACGAAGACGTCCTGGACCGCGTCTTCGAGGTCCAGCAGCGGACCGCCCAGCGCGGCCGCCCAGCGGGCGACGTCCGCGGCGTGCTGGCGAAACACGCCGTCGAAGTCGTCTGCTGGGGCGGGCGCATCGTCCCCCCGCACCGGGCGAGTCATCCGCATCAAATAAGAGTGCCACTCATGCTCGCCAGTGTTTCACTGAACATCCGTTCAAAACGGCGCGCCCAGCTGATGGCTCCGCGTTTACGGGCAGGCCCCCGTCGATTTCAGGCTCTGGCCGGCGATGATCGCCGCGCAATCATCAGTATAGGTCTTGCTGTCACAGCCACAGACCGGCATGCCGACGGCGGCGATGCAGGCCACCTGCTTGGGCGTGCACTGGCCCTGATTGTCGGCGATCTGGCACTGCCCGGTCGGGAATCGACAAAACTCGCCGGTCGGGCAGGCGATGCCGGCGATGCCGCCGCAGGTCTTGCCCGTCGGTGCGGCGTCGGTCTTTGTGCCGGCGTCTGGTTGCGCGTTGCAGGCGCCGGTCGCGCCCACAGAGACGCCGGCCGCAGCGGCGGCGCAGCTGTTGCTGTAAGTCTTGTTGTCGCAGCCGCAGACCGGGGCGAAGTCAGCGGTGCAGCCTTGCGGTTTGACGGCACATTGACCGCCAACGTCGGCGATGGTTCGGCATTCGCCGTCCTTGAAATGACAGTACTGATCGGTCGGACAGGGGATGCCGGCGATGCCGCCGCAGGTCTTGCCCGGATTGCCCTGGCCGCCGGTTCCACTCTGGCCGCCCATCTCGCTGCCACCGCCGGAGCCTCTGCTCCCTCCCGAGCCGCTGGCGCTCCCGCCCGAGCCGCTGGTAGCGCCGCCTGACCCACTGGCCTTGCCGCCAGTCCCCGGGCCTCCGTCGCCGACGTCGCCCACCGGCAGTCCGCTGCCATTACAACCGACCAGCAGCGACAGCATCAGCGCCGGGCCGCCCAAGAGAAGAAATTTAAGGAACTTGCCGGGTCCGAACAGGGACGATTTACGCATGCATTCAACGTGGCGCATAAGGAACCTCCGATTTGCCTCTTTGTGCGCGGTCGGGCGTGAATGTTTCGATCGCATCGCGATTTTTTCTTCGGCGTTCGCCCGACGCAACTGGGGTTGCCAGAAACCCAGGGGATGCGCCGTGCCGTAAGATGCAGGCCGCCGCGAAAAAGTGCGCTGGGTGGTCACAATCCGCGCCAGTGGCGGCGACTCAGCCCTAGTCAGTGAATGGCCGGGCAGGTGTACGGGCCGTCGCTCAAGGGGGACTGATGCTTTGCCGTGTTTGTGGTCCGCAAAGAATCGCCTTGCTGGTCGCCAGCATTTTCGTGGCGCCGGCAATTGCCGGTTGCGGCTTATCTGGAGACCTCTCCAGCAATGACGAGTCCGGTGCGTCCCGGTCTCTGACGCTGGCCGGCGTCACCTTTCAGACCGTGCTGCAGGGCCGATTCGTCGGAGCGGTCAACAACGGTGGGGGCGCCGTCAACGCCACGGCGACGGTGGCGCAAGGCTGGGAGACGTTCTCGCTGGAGGACATCAACGGCGACGCGCTGGTCAGCGGCGACAGCGTGTTCATCCGCGCTGGCAACGGCCAGCTCTTCCAGGCCGTCAACGGCGGCGGGTCGACGCTGAACGCCGCCAGCAACAACCGGCAGGGCTGGGAGACGTTCAAGATCGTCAAGCAAAGCGGCGGCGGCGCCATCAACAGCGGGGACACCGTTGGCCTGCAGGCGTCGGCGGGGACGTGGCTGTCAGCCGAAAATGGCGGCGGCGGAATCGTCTTCGCGTACGGCGGCGCACTGGGGTTGTGGGAGAGCTTTGTGTTCACGATCGGCAACAGCGACGGCGGTGGCGGCAGCCCGCCGACGCCGCCACCGCCGGTGGGCCCCGGCGATCCGCCCAACAGCCCCGGGCAGCCGACGTTGCCCAACGGTCGCGGCGCCACCATGACCTTCGTCGAGTACGAAGCGGAGAGCATGACCAGCACGGCCGCCCTGCTGGGGCCGACCCGCACGCTGGGGCAGTCGGCGTCGGAGGCCTCCGGGCGTATGGCCGTGCGTCTGTCGAACGTCGGGCAGTCCGTGCAGTTCGTCAACCGGACGCCCAGCAACTCGATCGTCGTGCGCTACTCGATTCCGGACGGTGGCGCAGACCGCTGGGTGACGCTGGGCGTGTACGTGAACGGCGGGCTGCGCACGCGGCTGCCGATGACGTCGCGCTATTCGTGGACGTACGGCGGCGACGGCGATTTCAATCAGCCCTGGCAGAACGATCCCGGGCGCGGCAACCCGCACCATTTCTACGACGAGGCGCGCGCGCTGATCGGCGACATTCCGGTGGGCGCCACGGTGATGCTGCGCAAGGACGGCAGCGACGTCTCCGCTTACTACGACATCGATCTGGTCGACATGGAGCAGGTGCCCGGGCCCCTCGGTCAACCCGGGGGCTATCTGTCGCTGTCAGGCGATTGCGGCGCCACACCCAATGACGGCTCGGACGATTCGAACGCCATCCAGAATTGCGTGGACCGGGCGCGCGGCGAGGGGCGGGGCCTGTACATTCCGCAGGGCACGTTCAACAGCTTCAGCCGGTCGATCAGCGTGGCCGGCGTGACGATCCGGGGTGCCGGCATGTGGTACTCGACCATCTCCGGCTTCAACGCGCACTTCGACTGCTGGGGGA
>JAXDMH010000053.1:0-3496 GCA_034666225.1 Myxococcales bacterium | reverse complement strand
CCGCAGTTCCGCAACATGTTCATCGACGAGGCCCACATCTCGATGAGCCTGTCGCACAGCAACATCGTGCAGATTCTGGACCTCGGTCTTGCCGGTGGGCGTTACTTCCTGGTCCTGGAGCTGGTCGACGGCTGGGACCTGGGGCGCGTCCTGCAGCGCTCGCATCAGGCTGGGATACCCCTGCCCCACGAGCTCAGTCTTTATATGACCGCCGAGATCTGCCGCGCGCTCTCCTATGCGCACGGCAAGACCCACGACGGCAAACCGCTGGGCATCGTTCACCGCGACGTCAGCCCACACAACGTCCTCATCAGCGAACAGGGCGAGGTGAAGCTGACCGATTTCGGCATCGCCAAGGCGATGAACAAGCGCGAGCACACCGGCACCGGCGTGGTGAAGGGCAAGGTCGCCTTCATGTCGCCGGAGCAGGCCATGGGCAAGGCCATCGACGCACGTTCGGATCTGTTCTCGGTGGGGACGATGCTTTATCTGCTGATGACCGGCCGGCGGCCATTCGAGGCGCCCACGGATCTGGAGACGCTGCTGCGCGTGCAGAAGGCCGACTTCCGGCCGCCCGACAAGGCCCGCCCGGATATCGAACGGGCGCTGGCCGAGATCATCTCGCGCGCCATGAGCCTGCAGCCCGACGATCGCTATCAGACCGCCGACGAGATGCTGATCGACGTGGAGCGCGTGATGCGCACCGTGTTTCAACCGGTGGGGCAGACCGAGCTCAAGCGTTGGCTGGCCGAGCTGCAGGCCCGCGACGGTGTGCCTTCGATCGGCAAGGCGACGGTGCCGTCGACGGCGGTGCCGGGCAGCGGCGAGATGGAAGGCAAGGACGTGGTGCTGGTCGATTCGCAGCAGGCGCTCGACGTCGGCGAGGACGAGACCTCGCTGGATGTTCTGGGACGCGCCGAAAGCGAATCGGGCCGCCGGACGACGCGCCATCGCTCCGCAGAGAACCTGTTGCCCGTCCCCGACGACAACGAGATGCCAGTGTCGGCGCGCCACAGCCGGGCCGAGTTCTCGCTTCCCGTTCCCGACGACGAGGGAGGGCCACCCGGGCGGCGACGACGCAGCGGCGGCGGACGCGGTCTGCTGACCATCTTCTTCGTCGGCGCGCTGCTGGTGGTGGGCGCCTGGTTGGCCGGCACGTACATGGGATTTCGCGTTCAGGATCCGACGGCGCGCGCCGGCAGCGGCGCCGATCAACCGGCGGGTTCTCCGGCGAAGACGCCGGCTGCTCCGACGGCTGCCACGCCGCCCGGCCCAACGGGCGAAGGCGAGGCGGCGGCCGGTGGCGCCGCAGGTAAAAAGGCGCCGATCGACAACGCCGCCGCCCCGGCCGCGGGCACGGACTCGCGCGAGCGCGTCGCCAAGAGATCCCGCCCCGGGGCCGGAAGCAGCAGCGATCACCTGCGCCACGGCATGATGGAGCTGAAGAACATGATGGCGCCCGATCCATCGCAGCTGCCGCCCGCCGGCACGCCCGCGCCTGCCCGCGAAAAAGACAAGGACGACGAACCGGCGCCGCCGACGTTGCCGCCCGGGTCCAGCGCCGAACCCGAAAAAAATCCCTGAAACTCTCCTGACGTCGCCCGGTCCTACGTCGTAGCGCCGTTTCGCCCACAGTGTGGGCCGGCGCCGACTTTCTGTTTTCCGGGCAAGCCGTGTCGATTGATTTGAGCCGTCGGCCACAACGGCCGAATAACCGGCACTACCAACGAGTCACAGGAGACGCCATGACTAGCCCCCGATCAACCTCCCGCTTTGCGATTGCTATCCTGACGCCCCTGGTTCTGCTGGGCGCCTGCGCCAAACCCGAAGCCGACGATTTCCGCGACGGCGTCCCCACCCGCGAGGCCGCCGAGCTGAAGGTCCCCGGCGCCAGCACACAAGCGTCCGCCTTGACCGCGGAAGGCGATGTCGACGTCGGCGTCGTGAAGGGCGCCCTGCTGGGACAGACGGCCGAGTTCTATTTCCTCACCCGCACGGTCACCGCCGTGGTGAACACCGGCACCGTGGCGATTCTGGGCCTGGTGAAGACCATCACCACCTTCCCACCCACCAGCCTCAAGGGCGACGTGGCGGTGTGGGGGCCCTACACCGAGCCGCTGAGCCCCAACACCTGGCGCGTCACCGTCACGCGCCTCGAGCCGCAAAAATTTCAGTACGAGCTGGTGGCGCGATCCAAGTTGAAGACCGACGCCGATTTCGTCACCATCCTCAGCGGCACGCACACGCGCGCCGTCGACGCCGCCGGCTTTCCGCGCGAGGGCTTCGGGGCCGGCAACTTCACGCTGGACTGGGACGCGGCGCAGACCTTGCCCGAGCATGACAAGAACGTGGGCAAGGCAACGTTCACCTACGCGCGCCCTGGCCTGATCGACAAGGTGACCATCGACGTCGACTTCAAGGGCGTCAAGGACGACAAGACCGGCGAGCTCCACGACGCCGTCTATAAATATGCGTCGACGCCGGGCGCGGGCGGCGACTTCCAGTATTCGTCTACCCAGGACTTCAGTCCTGATCCAGGCAACACCGGCACGGCCAAGGAGACGCTGACCATCCACAGCCGCTGGATGGAGACCGGCGCCGGGCGCGCCGACGTGCGCATGACCGGCGGCGACCTGGCCGCCACGCCGGTCACCACCAACGAGTGCTGGAGCCTGAGCTTTGCCAGCACCTGGAAGACCATCAACGTCGCGCCGCTTCTCGGCTGGGGTGACGAATCCAGTTGCGTGTTCTCGCCGGCGGAGTATTCCACGCTCTGATGCCGACGCCGAGCCTGCACGTCATCGCTGGTGGCAGCGCCGCCGATTCGCGGGCGGCGCTGCGCGAGCTTTATGCAAAGTACGGCGGCAGCGTGTACGGGCGTTGTGAATATCTGCTGAGGGACAAGGTCAAGGCCGAGGACGCCATGCAAGATGTGTTCGCCAAAGCGCTGGTTTCGTTCAGCGCGTTCCGCGCCGAATCGTCGCCGCTGACGTGGCTGATGAAGATCGCCACCCATCACTGCCTGAACTTGATGCGCGCCGATCGGGCCCCCTGGCACCAGCGCTTTCGCCGCCAGGAAGAAGCAAGGCCCATCGGTCAGGGCGGGCCGCAGCTGGTCGAGGATCGCGAGGCGGTGCGCAAGCTGCTTGAAAAAATGGATGCGGAGACGCAGGCGGCCGCCGTTCACTATTACGTCGACGAGATGACACTGGAAGAGATCGCCGCGCTGCTGGGTCGGTCGGTACCGACCATTCGCAAGCGGCTGGAGACTTTCGCCGCGATCAGCGGACAGGAGCTCACGCGATGACCGAAGCGCACATCGGCGATCTGAAGCTGCGACGCCTGCGCGCCGGCGAGGCGCTGGGCCCGGAAGCGTCCGCCATCACCGCGCACGCGGCCGCTTGCGCCCAGTGCCGGGGGCGCATCAAGGATCTCGACGACGAACAGCGCCGCTTCGAACAGGACCTCTCGTTCGATCGCTTCGCCGCCGGCGTCG
>JAXDMH010000052.1:0-17350 GCA_034666225.1 Myxococcales bacterium | reverse complement strand
CCACGCACCACAGATCGTCTCCATGGACGCCTTTCTGACCGAGTTGGCCGCCTTCCAGGAAACCGTCAATGCCCCCCCTCACGCCCCCGCTTTTCCACAGGTGACAAGCCGTGATAAGTGATTTCCCGGTAGCAGAGCCAGCCGCGTGAGGCCCGCAGGGTCCATGGAGCCATTCTCCGCCATATCAGCCGTCACCGACGATCGAGGCCAAGCCCTGGCCCTGGTCGAGGATCTCCTTGCGGCGTTTGAAGAAGAAAACACCCCCGCCCTGCGCGCCGCCCAGCTGTGCCGCATCGCCGAGGTCTACGAACGGCGGCTGGCCGACCCCAGCAGCGCGCTCATCTCGCTGCAGGCGGCCTTTCGCGAAGATCCCAGCAGCGGTCAAGTGGTGCAAGAGATGGAGCGGCTGGCCCGCGCCTTTGATCAGTGGCGCGGCGTGGTCACGTCGACCGCCGAGGTGGCCGAGTCCCTGGCCGACCACAAGCAGGCCGCTGGTCTGTGGGTCCAGATCGCCTTCTGGTGTGACGTGGGCCTGGGCAGCGTCGACGAGGCGATCGCCGCCAGCCAGCAGGCGCTGGCCCTGGTGCCCGATCACGGCGGCGCGCTGGCGCTGCTGGAGAACCTTTACCGCCGGCGCGCCGACTGGAATCACCTGGCGGAGATCCTGGACCAAAAATGGTTGGATCGGTTTCGCGATCCCAACCGCATCGCCGACGGGTACGCGGAGATCTTGCGCGCCGACCCGACGAACATGGCGGCCATGATGGGTCTGGCCCGCGTCCACGAGGCGCTGGGCGAATGGGACAGCATGGTGCGCCTGCTGACGCGCGCGGCGGAGCGCATGACCGGGGCCGAGCGGGTGGGCCTGCATTTTCAGCTGGGCGAAGTGGCGCTGGCGCAGATCGGCGATCCCGTCGCCGCCGAGGAGCAGTACGCCCAGGCGGTGGCCCTCGATCCCGGTCACGCCCCCAGCATGCTGGCCCTGGTTCAGATCTACCGCGACCGCAGCGACTGGCTGAAGGCCGCTTCTCTGCTGGTGCGCGCCGCGGATGAGGTGACCGACCGCGCCCAGAAGATCGACCTGATGTTCGAGGCCGCCACCATCTTTCAAGAAAAGCTGGAAGACGAATCGCAGGCCGTCGCATTGTACGCGCAGATCGTGGCGCTGGATCCCACCCACACGGGCGCCGCCTGGCCGCTGATGGAGATCTATTTCAAACGCCAGGCCTGGTCCGCCCTGCGACCGCTGGCGCAGCATCTGGCCGACGACGGACCCAGCGCCGCCGCCCAGGGGCGCAGCGCCACCTGGCAAGCCACCGTCTGCCACCACCTGGCGCGTTCCGCCGAGGCGCTGGACGACATCCCGGCGGCGGTGGCCGCCTATCGCCGATCTTTTTCAGCCGACCTCGGTTACCTGCCGACGCTGCGCGATTGGGGCGCGCTGTCCTTCGCCACGCGCGACTGGGAGCAGGCGGCGCAGCTTTACGATTCGGTGCTGTTTCCCCGGCGGGAACGGCTGCCGCGCGAGGAGATGTTCGAGGCGCTGCACCGCCTGGGCGTCTGCCGCCTGCACCTGGGCGACGATCAAAAGGCCGTCGATCTGCTCAGCCGGGCGCTGGCCATCGAGCCACAGCACCGCGCCACGCTGGAAGCGCTGGACCAGATCCACACCCGCACCGCCGATTGGGATTCGGCCATCGCTGACAAGCGGGCGCTGCTGGCCCTTTCCAACGAGCTGGAAGCGCGCGTCGCCCTGCACGAACAGCTGACCGACATCTATCGCGACCGCAAGAACGATCCAGAGCGGGCCATCGCTGAATGTTCGGCGGCCCTGGAGGCGTCGCCCGAGGCGCCGCGGATCATGCACAAGCTGCTCGAGCTTTTGACCGAGACCCGGCAATGGCAGCGGGCGCTGCCCATCCTGAACAGGCTGGCCGAAGGGGCTGCTGGGGACGGTGCCGTGCGGGCCCGCTATCTGGTCGCGGCCGCCAACATCCAGAACTATGAGCTGCACGCCGACGAGGAAGCCGTCGAGCTGTACAACCAGGCGCTGGACGCCGATCCCGAGGATTTGAAGACGTTCGAACGGATCGACAAGATCCTGACCGCCAGCAAGGACTGGAAGACCCAGGCCCGCTGTTATCGCCGCCAGATCAAGCGCATGGGCCCGCCGTCGGCGACCAACCGCCCGGCGCTGCTGGCCCTGTGGCAGGGGCTGGGCGAGATCAGCCGGTCGCGCCTGGGCGACTATCCGGCCGCCATCGCCGCCTTCGAGGTCTGCGTGGGCCTGGAGCCCGAGCAGGCTTCGCGTCGCGCGATCCTGGCCGAGCTGTACCAGCTGTCGGGTCCGGAGCATTACGGGCAGGCCATCGACGAGCACCGCGCGCTGATCAAGGACGCCGCCGGTCTGCCCGAGATGGTCCCTCACCTGAAGACGCTGGTCCGGCTGCACGCCGAACGGTCCGAGCTGGACGCCGCCTGGTGCGTGGCCCAGGTGCTGTCGTATCTGGGGCAGGCCGACGCCGACGAGCAGCGCCTTTACGCCCAGTACCGCCCGCAGGGTTTCGTGCGCGCGCGCAGCCGACTGACCGAGGAGCTGTGGCAAAAGAACATCTACCACCGCGACGAGGATCGCGTGGTGTCGCAGCTGCTGGCGGCCGTGGTCCCCACGGTGATGCTGGCCCGAGCCAAACCGCACAAGGACTGGGGCCTGCGCCGCAAACGCCAGCGCGACGTGGCCCACGACCCGGCGCTGTTCTGCAAGGTGCTGTCGTACGCCAGCGGGATCCTGGCCGTGCCCTGGCCGGAGGTGCACCTGGTCTCCAACGCCACGGGCGAGATCGAGCTGGCCAACGCCATCGCCGAGAGCACGCCGGTGCCGTCGTTCGTCGTCGGTCGGGGCGTCCTGCAGGGGCGCCACGAGACCGAGATCGCCTTCATCGCGGCGCGCGCGCTGGCCTTGACCCGCGCCGATCACTTCATGCTGTGGCCGTCGGTGGTGCCGACCGTCGCCGAGCTGGAGGTGATCCTGCTGGCGGCCAGCACGCTGATCCGCGAGGAGATCCCGGTGCCGCCCGAGCTTCAAAACCCGGTGCTGCGTTATCGTGACTTCCTGGGCCGGGCGCTGACGCCGCCGCAGCAGGAGCAGCTGGATCTGGTGGTGAAACGCCTGGGCATCGGCCCCACCACGACGTTCGACGTGCAGCGCTGGGCGCGGGGCGCGCAGCTGACCGCGGTGCGGGCCGGCCTGCTGATCGGCAACGACCTGCGCCTGGGCGTGCAGCTGGGGTCGGCGTCCACGCCCACCGTCGACCCGGGCCAGGTCGAACGCGATCTGATCGAATGGTCGGTGTCGAAAGAATACATCGCGCTGCGCGCGCACTTGGGCTTCGGACCGTCGTAAGCTGGCCGGCGTGAACCCACTGCGAATCTTCTGCGAGGCGAATTTTCCGGCAGGGGCTGCGGACCTGCTGAAGAAGGGAACCGCGGGCCATCAACTGGTGGCGTCGCTGCAGGAAGCGGACGTCGTCTTCGGGCAGCCCAAGGTCGACGCGCTGATCGCGGCGCAGAACGTGAAGTGGGTGCAGCTGACCAGCGCCGGCTACACCAGCTATGATCGCGACGACGTGCGGGCGGCGCTGACCGCCCGCGGGGCGGCGCTGACCAAGAGCTCGCTGGTGTTTGACGAACCGTGCGCCGAGCACGTGGTGGCCTTCATGTACGCGCAGGCGCGGCAGCTGCCGGCGGCGCTGGCCGAGCAGCGGGGCGCGCGCGGCTGGCCGCAAAAAGGTGTGCGGGCAAAGTCGCGTCTGTTGCGCGGGCAATCGGCGGTGATCGCCGGCCTGGGCTCGATCACGCGGCGGCTGATCGAATTATTGGGTCCGCTGGGGATGGAGCTGACGGTGATGCGGCGCAAGGTCAGCGACGCCCGCGACGAACCGGTGCGCGCCGTGGCCTGGGACACCCCCGACGCCGGCCGGGCCCTGGGCGGCGCCGACCACGTCATCAACAACCTGCCCGAATCGCCCGGCACGGTTCTCTTCTTCAACGCCGCCCGCCTGGCGGCCATCAAACCGGGCGCCGTGTTCTACAACATCGGCCGCGGCGCCACCGTCGATCAGCCGGCCTTGATCGCCGCGCTGACCTCCGGCCAGCTGGGCGCCGCCTACCTGGACGTCACCACCCCCGAGCCGCTGCCGCCGGGCGATCCGCTGTGGACGGCGCCCAACTGCTTTATCACCCCCCACACCGCCGGCGGTCACGACGACGAATCCGAACGCCTGGTGCGCCACTTTCTGGAAAACCTGGGGCGTTTCGTCGACGGGCGGCCGTTGATCGACCGCGTGGTTTAAGGGTGGCGCGGGCTCGCCCGCTGGCTCACGAACTTGAGCCCGGTGCTGCGCCGTGCGGTCGACGTCGGTTTCTTGATAGTATCACGTGATACTATCTCCAGCATGCCGCCGCCCTTTCAGATCACTCGCCGCGTGCTGGGGCTATGCACCGAGATTGGGCGCTTGCTGGGGCGTTGCGACGCCTCGGGTGGTGCCCTGGCCCAGCCGCAACTCCACCGCGACAACCGGATCCGAACTGTACAAGGATCGGTGGCCATCGAAGGCAACACGCTGTCGCTGCAACAGGTTACGGACGTCCTGGACGGCAAGCGCGTCGTGGGAGCCGCGCGAGAGATCCGCGAGGTAAAAAATGCCGTCGCCGCCTACGCGCGCGCTGCACGGATGGATCCCACATCCTCCCGTGATTTTCTTCGTGCCCACGGAGTATTGATGGCGAGTCTGGTGGCCGACGCGGGACGGTGGCGATCCGGGGACGTCGGCGTCATGCGGGGATCGAAGGTCGGTCACGTCGCGCCGCGCGCCCCCCGGGTGCCGCCGCTGATGCATGAGCTCCTGGCATATCTGGCGGAGGACGACGGGACCCCCAGCCTGGTCAAGGCGTGCGTCGCCCACTATGAAATCGAGTTCATCCACCCCTTCAGCGACGGCAACGGACGCATGGGGCGGCTCTGGCAACACGTGATCCTCCTGCGGCAGAGCCCGGTGTTCGCGCTGGTGCCCACCGAGTCGGTCATCCGGCAGCGCCGGCAGGCGTACTATGCGGCGCTGTCCCGATCGGATCGCTCCGGACAGTCGACGGTCTTCGTCGAGTTCGCCCTCGGCGCGCTCAAGGACGCGCTTGAAGATGTGGCCGGCGCCCTGCGGCCTCGACCGCTGACTTCGATACAGCGCCTCGCCGCGGCCCGGGGCCACTTCGGTCGGCGCACGTTCTCGCGCCGCGACTATCGGGCGTTGCACCTGACCATCGGCGCGGCGACCGCGAGCCGGGACCTGGCGGAGGCGACTGAAAAGGGAGCCCTTTCGCGCAAAGGTGACAAACGGACCGCGCGTTACCGCTTCGGGGGACGCAAGGACTGAAACCCGGCCGTCGGTCCCCGCCGTCAGGTGATCGCGCATCACGGATCCGGCGTGAGACGCGCGGTGGGAATGGCGACGTACGTGCTCCCAGCGAGGGATACCTCGGGGCGACGTCCGCCGGGGAGTCCCAGCGCGAGTGAAAGCGCGCGATCAACCCGTGCCAAGTGTTCGCCGGACAGCGTCCCGATGAGGCCGCCGATCTGGGTCTTCAGCAAGGTGTAGACCTCACCGCATTTGATGATGCTGGCCCGGGACAGGCTTGCGGTTCCCCGAGGAACTTCGACCTCCCAGTGCCCAGCGCCGCATAGGCCGCCCGCAACGCCACCAGCAGCATGACCGCCTGCCGCTCCCCTCGACTGAGCTGCTTCAGGATCAGCTCCGCCGACGCCTGCGATTTGACCTCCCCGTCCAGCCGCGCCGCCAGCGCCCGGACGCGCTCGGCCGCCCGCAAGAACCGATTGCTGGTGCTGAGCGCCAGCACCGACGCCGCGTTGGTTAGAACCGCCGGCGCCCCGATCAACGACAGAAGCGCAAACGGATTGTCGTGCAGCGTACCGACGTCGACGTGCATCAGTCCCGTCTATCACAGCGTCCCCCGCGATCGAAGGCGAGCGCTGCCCGGAATCGCGCGATTGACCTCCTCTGCCCGTGGCACTAGATTCGTCGCGACCAATGATGCGTCTTCCGCGGATGTGGATGGTCGCCGTTGCTACCCTGGCCACTGTTGCCGGTGCCGGGTGCAAGGCGAAAACGGGCGCCGGTGGCCCAGCGCCCGAACCGCCCGGCGGCGGCGCGACCGGCGGCCCCACCAAGGTGAAGATCGTCTCCAGCCTGCCGCGCACCGGCAGCGCCAACGCCCAGACCACCACGATGGTCAACGGCATCCGCCTGGCCCTGGACGAGGCCAATTTCAAAGTTGGCGACTTCACCATCGAGTTCGAGGACTGGGACGACGCCTCGGCCAAGAAGGGTGACTGGGATCCCGAGGTCGAGGCGGCCAACGCCGATCGCGCCGCCAACGACAAGGACATCCTGTTCTATCTGGGCACCTACAACTCGGGCGCGGCCAAGATCTCCATGCCGGTCCTGAACAAGGCCGGCCTGGTCATGATCTCGCCCGGCAACACGTACCCGGGCCTGACCAAACCCGGCACCGGCGAGCCCAACGAACCGGCCGTCTACCGGCCCAGCGGCCGCGTCACCTATTACCGGGTGGTCCCCGCCGACGACATTCAGGGCAAGGTCGGCGCCCAGTTCGCCAAGCAAAGAGGCCTGAAGAGCGTCTACGTCCTCTATGACGGCGGACTTTACGGCCAGGGCATCGCCAACGTCTTCGCCAACACCGCCGAAGACATCGGCCTCAAGGTGCTGTCCCCGGGCGCCGAGAAGATCGACCCCAAGGCGCAGGAGTACCGCTCGCTGATGACCAAGATCAAGGCGCTGAAGCCGGACCTGGTCTACTTCGGCGGCACCACCCAGGCCAACGCCGGCCAGATCGCCAAGGACATGGTGGCGGTGGGGCTGACCGCCAAGCTGATGGTCCCCGACGGTTGCTTTGAAAACGCCTTCATCGAAGCGGCCGGGGCGCAGAACCTCAACGGCCGCGCCTTCATCACCTTCGGCGGCCTGCCCCCCAGCGAGCTGAAAGGCAAAGGCGCCGAGTTCGTGAAGAACTATCGCGCCAAGTTCCACAGCGAACCGGAAGGGTACGCCGTCTATGGATACGTCGCGGGGAAGGTCGCGCTGGAGGCGCTGGCCAAGGCGGGCAAGAAGGATCGCGACGCGGTTCGCGAAGCGATGATCGGCATGGGCCAGACCGACGGCGCGCTGGGCACGTGGAAATTCGACGCCAACGGCGACACGTCGCTGACCGCCATGAGCGTCAACACCGTCAAGAACGCCAAGTTCGAATTCGTCGCCCTGATGGGCGGGGCCGCCAGCCAGCCGGCAAACGAACCGGGCAAAGCCCCGCCGAAGTAGGCAGGAGACACCCGCTCTTGTGGTGACGCTCCTTCAGCAGCTCCTCATCGGTTTGACCAATGGCATGGTCTTCGCGCTGGTGGCGCTGGGCTACACCATGGTCTACGGCATCCTGGAGCTGATCAATTTCGCGCACGGCGATCTGTTCATGCTGGCGTCGTTCCTGGCCCTCACGCTGATCGGCGCCTTCGGGCTGGAGACCGCCGGCACGGCGGGGCTGGTGCTGGGCCTCCTGGCCATCGTGGTGCTGTCCGGGCTGTTCGCCGCCGGGCTGAACTGGACCATCGATCGCCTAGTGTACCGTCCGCTGCGCAACGCACCCAAGCTGGCGCCGCTGGTGTCGGCCATCGGCGTTTCCTTCATCCTGCAGAACCTGGGACTGTTCTGGGGCGGGCTGCCGATGGCGGTGTTCGGCGGTGGCAATTCGGCGGCGGCGCCCAAATCGTTTCCCAATCTCGTCTCCGGCGAAAACCTCCTGGGCCCCGGGGCCGCCCTGCGCATCACCGCCAAGGATCTGATGGTGGTGATCTCGTCGCTGGTGGTGATGGTGGCTCTCTACGCCTTCGTTCGATTCACCCGCCTGGGCAAGGCCATGCGCGCCACCGCGCAGAACCCGCTGGCGGCGCGGCTGATGGGCATCGACGTCGATCGGGTCATCGGGGCGACGTTCCTGGTGGGCGGCGGGCTGGCGGGATTCGCCGCGGTCATCTATGGCCTCTACATCAACACCATCAACTTCCAGATCGGGTACCAGAACGGCCTTTACGCCTTCACCGCCGCCGTGCTGGGCGGCATCGGCAACATCCCGGGCGCGGTGCTGGGCGGGCTGGTGATCGGTTTCGTGCGGGCGTCGTCGGATCAATTCATCGGCGCGCAGTGGCAGCCGGCCGTGCTGTTCGGGATGCTGATCTTGATCCTGGTGTTCCGCCCGCAGGGATTGCTGGGCACCAACGTGCGGGAGAAGGTCTAAGCCGCGATGCCGGACGCGCCACAGTCGCTGCGCTGGTTGCGTTCGCTGCGCCGCCGCCCGGAGCTGCTGATCGTCGTCGCCCTGTTTCTGTATCCGCTGCTGCCGGTGCTGGACTGGATCGCGGGCGGCGTCTTCGGTCTGGATCTGCAGATCGGCGGCAACCTTCTGAACGTCATGATCTTCGCCATTCTCGCCCTGGCGCTGAATCTCCAGGTCGGTTACGCGGGCCTGCTGCAGCTGGGGATCGCCGCCTTCTTCGCCATCGGCGCCTACACGACAGGCATCTTCACCGTCGAGAAATACCCTTTTCAGCTGGGATTCTGGGGCGCGCTGGCCCTGGCCCCGGTGATGGCGGGACTGGCCGGGCTGGTGCTGGGCGCTCCCACCATCCGGCTGCGCGGCGATTACCTGGCCATCGTCACGCTGGGTTTCGGCGAGGTGGTGCGGGTGGTGATCCTGAACATGGAGAACATCACCGACGGGCCGCGCGGGTTGAACCCCATCCCGCCGCCCTGGCTGCCTGACTGGCTGGCCGGGGCGATCGGCGGTGGCGACAGCCGGCGCGTCGGCTTCTTCGTCATGTACTACCTGGCCCTGCTGGTGCTGGTGGCGCTGGTGGTGCTGTTTCGCAACCTGGAACGTTCGGCGCTGGGGCGATCGTTCGCGGCCCTGCGCGAGGACGAGCTGGTCGCCGCCTGCATGGGCATCAACCCGGCGCGCATCAAGATGATCGCCTTTTCCACCGGGGCCGCCGTGGCCGGCCTGGCCGGCGCGCTGTACGCCACCAAGCTGTCCACCACCGCCGAACCCAACACCTACGACTTCACCTATTCGATCATGGTCCTGTGCTGCGTGATCATCGGCGGCCTGGGCAGCCTGCGCGGCGTCCTGCTGGGCGCCTTCGTGCTGCTGTCGTTCGACAACATCGTCTCGCCGCTGATCACCAAGCTCATCCAGCGCGCCGTCGGTTTCGGATCGACCAACGTGCTGCTGCAGTTCTCGAACTGGCGCTGGCTGATCTTCGGCACGGCGCTGGTCCTGATGATGCGCTTTCGGCCCGAGGGTCTGTGGCCATCGTCGCGGGTCAAGGCCGAGCTGCACCACGAGGAGAGCTGACGCGTGTCCGTCGCGCCGGTGCCGCCCCTGCTGAAGGTCGACCGGCTGACGCTGCGCTTTCGCGGGCTGGTGGCGGTCAGCGACGTCAGCCTGGCCGTGCAGCCCGGCGAGATCTTCGCGGTGATCGGTCCCAACGGCGCCGGCAAGACCTCGCTGTTCAACGCCATCACCGGGATTTACCAGCCGACGTCGGGCACAGTCAGCTTCGACGGCCGCGATCTGCGCAGCCCGTTGCAACGATCGCAGGTGCTGCGCTGGATCCTGGTGGGGCTGTTGACGGGCGTCGCCCTGTTTTTCCTGGCGGCCGACGTCAACGTCATGTGGGCCGCGGTGATCAAACAGAACTATCGGTCGACGCAGCAGAATTTTCACGGCCGCCAGGCGATCAGCGATTTTGTGCACTACCTGGCTGCGCACCCGCGCATCGAACAGCGCTCCGGGCGATTCTTCGTGACCACCTTCGACGGCCGCACGCCGTACGGCTCGTCGCGCTCGGAGACAGAGGCGCGGCAACGCCAGCGAGCGGTGTTGAAGATGGCCAAGGTGGATCCCAGCCGCGCCTCGATCGTCCAGGAGGGCGACAGCGACGACCTGGTGTTGCGTTACGACGGCGAGGTGCTGGATCGAGCCGTCTCGCGCGACCAGCTCGAAGCGCGCCTGACGGCCGCGCGTGAAGCCGACGATGCCGCGGCCGGGGCCCGACGCCGGCGCGGGTTGGCTTTTCTGCTGGGGTTTCTCCTGGGGACCGCCGGCTCGTACGCCGTCTGGCGGCAGACGCGGCGAACGCCGTCGTCGGTGGCGGCCCGCGGGATCGCCCGCACGTTCCAGAACATCCGCCTCTTTCAAGACATGACCGTCGAGGAGAACGTCCTGGTCGGCATGCGACACCTGGTGGCGCCGCCGTCGGGGCGCTGGCGGCGCCGGCTGGTGGATCACGCTGTGCCCCTGGGTCTTGCGGCAATCCTGGTGTTGCTGGTCGGCGCCTTTCGCTGGAATGTCGGCGGTCCGGCGCTGTGGACGGCGCTGCTTTTTCTGTTGATTGGCGGCCTCGCTGCCTACCTGGTCCGCGTCGGCCGTCTGGGCGCCTTCAGCCGGCGCAGCCTGGCGGCAGAGACCGCGGCCCGCGCCGAGGCGCACACGCTGCTGGCCCTCGTCGGCCTCGACGACAAGAAGAACGCGTCGGCCAAGAACCTGGCATACGGCGATCAACGGCGCCTCGAGATCGCCCGCGGCCTGGCCACGCGGGCGCGCCTCTTGCTGCTCGACGAACCAGCCGCCGGCATGAACCCGTCCGAGACCGTCGACCTGATGAAGCTGATCCGCACCATCCGCGATCGCGGCGTCACCATCCTGCTGATCGAGCACCACATGCGCGTGGTCATGGGGATCAGCGATCGCATCGCCGTCCTGGAATACGGGCAAAAAATCGCCGAGGGCCCGCCCGACCAGATTCGCGCCGACCCGCGCGTGATCGAAGCGTATCTGGGCAAGGAAGAGACCGCGACGTGAGCGGCCCCCTGTTGACCGTCGACGATCTGCACGCCGGCTATGGCGCCATCGAGGTGCTGAAGGGGATCGCCCTGCGCGTCGAGCCAGGCGAGATCGTCACGCTGATCGGCGCCAACGGTGCCGGCAAGACCACCACGCTGATGACCATCTGCGGCTTCGTGCTGGCCCGCAAAGGCGACATCACCTTCGACGGGAAAAGTCTGCGCGGCCAGCCCGCCCACGAGATCGTCAAGCGCGGTCTGATTCAGTCACCGGAAGGGCGCAAGATCTTCCCGCGCCTGACCGTGGAAGAAAATCTGGAGATGGGCGCCTTCACACGCCGCGATCGCGACGGCATCGCCAAGGACAAAGAGCGGTTGTTCCAGCTGTTCCCCATCCTGGCCGAACGCCGCGCCCAGGCCGGCGGCACGCTGTCGGGCGGCGAACAGCAGATGCTGGCCGTCAGCCGCGCCATGATGGCCCGCCCGCGCCTGCTGCTGCTGGACGAACCGTCGCTGGGCCTGGCCCCCCTCATCGTGGCGCGCATCTTCGAGGTCATCAAACAGCTCAACCAGGAAGGCGTGACCATCCTCCTCGTCGAGCAGAACGCCCGCATGGCCCTGAAGCTGGCCCACCGCGGTTACGTCATGGAGACGGGACAGATCATCCTGCACGACAACGCCAAGGCCTTGCTGCAAAACCCCAGCATCCAGGCGGCGTATCTCGGGGAGTGATCGCGCTCGCCGATACGAAAGTTCCTCGTCGATTTTCGTCGATCCTATTTCGCACAGGACGGGCTATGGCGAGGCGATACGTGCGAGCGCCTCGCGGATCTTCCGTCCGAGCGTTTCAGCGCTGAATGGTTTTTGGAGAAAATGGATGCCAGGCTTGAGGATGCCATGCCGGCTGATGGCCTCCTCGGTATAGCCGGACATGTAGATGACCGTCAGCCCGGGTCTCCGCTCGATGAGCTCGTCCCGCAGGTCGGGACCGCTCTTGCCGGGCATGACGACGTCGGTGAGGAGCACGTCGATGGCGCTGTGCTGTTCGAACGCGCGCCTGGCTTCGTCCGCGTTCGCGGCGGTCAAGACCTTGTAACCGAGACCTTCGAGGATTCTCCGGGCGATTTTGCGAAGGCCTTCCGCATCATCGACCACGAGCACGGTTTCGCTGCCTGTCGGCGTGCGCTTCGGGAGCGCAAAGGGCGCCGTCGCGACGCTGTCGGGGGCGGCGTGCGGAAGATAAACCTTGAAGGAGGTTCCCTTCCCGACCTCGCTGTAGACGCCGAGGGTCCCGCCGCTCGCAGCGACGATGCCGTGGACGGTCGCGAGGCCGAGCCCCGTGCCCTTGCCGACCTCTTTGGTCGTGAAGAACGGCTCGAACAAGCGCGCTTGCACCTCGGGCGTCATTCCCGTGCCCGTGTCCGTGATCGTGAGCGCGACGTACGCTCCCGGCTTCGCGCCGAGGTGGCCTTTCGCGTATTCCTCGTCGAGGTCGACCTCGGCCGTCTCGATCGTCAACGTGCCGCCTCGAGGCATCGCGTCTCGGGCGTTGACGGCGAGGTTCATGACGACCTGCTCGAGCTGGCCCTGGTCGGCCTTCACCTTCGAGAGATCCGGGCTGAGGGTCACGACGACCCTCACGTCCTCACCGATGAGGCGGCCGAGCATGCCCTGCATGTTCTCCACCACCGCGTTCAGGTCGATCAGGGTCGGCTCGATGATTTGCTTGCGGCTGAAGGCCAGCAGCTGACGCACCAACGACACGGCGGTCGCACCCGCCTTCTTGATCTCGAGGATGTCCGGGCGGTCCGGGGCGTCCTCGCCGCGCTCATCGAGGAGGAGGTCGCAGTAAACGAGGATGACGGTCAAGAGGTTGTTAAAGTCGTGCGCGACCCCGCCCGCCAGTCTCCCGACCGCCTCCATCTTTTGCGCCTGGTAATATTGCTCTTCGAGCGTCCGGTGAGCCGTGACGTCCAGGGAAATGCCGACCCCACGCAGGGGTTGACCGTCGTCCCCGAGCAGGACGCGACCTGCGCCCGTGAGCCAACGAACCTTGCCGTCGGGGGCGAGCGAGCGGTTCCGCACCGAGAACTCAGCGCCTGACTTCATGGCCGCCTCGATCTTCTCGCGCAGCGCTGCGCGATCCTCGGGGTGGACGAGCTCCATGAAGGCGTCGAACGTGCCGCGGAACGTGCCGGGCCGCAGTCCATAGTGCCCTTCCAGCGTCTCCGACCAGCGCAGCGCGCCCGTCGTGTAGTCCAGATCCCAAATCCCCACGTTGGCGTGCTGGAGCGCGAAGCGCATGCGCTCTTCCGCGACGCGCAGGGCCTCGATCGCGGCGTGGCGCTCGGTGATGTCGCCGCCCGAGCTCAACGTGCCCACGATACGACCGGCGCCGTCTCGGAGGAGGCGATTTCGCCATTCGACCATCCGCTCCTGGCCGTCCTTCCCGAGGATCGGGTTCTCGATGAGGGAAACGTCTCCGGCGATGAGATTCTCGAACCTCTCGGCGAGGAGAGGGCGGTGCCGCGGGGGAATGCAGGTGTCGACCCACTTGCGCCCCAGCAACTCGGCCTCGCAGCGGCCCAAGACGTCGCATCCCTTGCGGTTGATCAGCGTGATCCGGCCGTCGACGTCGAGCGCGAGCAGGATGACCTCGGCCGCGTCGAGATAGCGCTGCGCTCGATCGCGCTCTTCACGTACCGCCGCCTGGGCGCGCTTGCGGTCCGTGATGTCGGACCCTGAGCTCAGAGTTCCCGTGATGCGACCGGCGGCGTCACGGAGGTAGGCGGTGCGCCACTCGATGAGCCGCTCGTCGCCGCCGCGCGTGACGATCGGGTTCTCGACGACGGAGTCGTCCCCGGCGTGGACCGTGCGCAGCTTGTCCCTGGTCTCGCTCCGGATCGCCGCCGGCACACAGGCGTCGATGAAGTCACGACCGAGCAGCTCCTCGGCGGTCCATCCGAGGACGTTGCAGGCGTAGCGATTGACCAGCGTGATCCGGCCTTGCATGTCGAGGGCGAGCAGGATGACCCCAGCCGTGTCCAGGTATTGCTGGGCGCGATCGCGTTCGTAACGGAGGGCCTCGTCGGTGCGCTTCCGGCGGCTGATGTCCCGCGCGACCTTCGACGCGCCGATGATCCGGCCGTCCGGGTCCTTGATGGGCGACACCGTCACGGAGACGTCGATGAGCCTCCCGTCCTTGGTGCGTCGCTGCGTGTCGAAGGGCTCGACGCGCTCGCCGCGGCGGATCCTGTCGAGGATACGTTCCTCGTCGGCCTGGCGCTCGGGCGGAATGAGCCGCGTGATCGGCTGGCCGATCATCTCGGCCGCCGTGTACCCGAACAGGCCCTCGGCGCCCGGATTCCAGCTGGAGACGATCCCGTCGAGATCCTTGCCGATGATGGCGTCGTCCGACGACGCCACGATGGCGGCCAACCGTCGGGCCTCGGCGCTGAGGGTCTGCCGCGAGGTCATCCAGGTATCCTCAGAGACGCACCCGATACGACCATGCCATCGCCCATCAGCACGCTACTCGACCTGCCTTCCACCCACAATGATTCCTCAAGTATTGAAGGCTGGCAGACGATAGGGGTACACGTTCATGTCGGTCGCCAGAGCAATCGCGCAGACTGCGAGGCCACGTGCTTCGCGCCTTGGTTGCCGATGACGATGGCACCGTCCGGCGAGCGGTTCATCGGGCGCTGGCGCCTTTAGCGCTTGACGTGACCGAGAGCGAGAACGGGCAGCAGGCCATTGCTCGCCTCGGCTGCGAGCGTTTTGACGTGGTGGTGTCGGATCTGGCGATGCCTCTGGCTGATGGTTTCGCCGTGTTGCAAGCGGCGCGAACCGAACAGCCGCGAACCCCGGTGGTGATCCTGACCGGATCGGGAACGATGCCCGAATGTGTTCGCGCCATGCGCGCCGGCGCCTTCGACTTCGTCTGCAAACCGTTTCGGGTTGCGGTGCTGCAAGCCGCGGTGCAGGCGGCCTTGAAGGCGAGGAGCGACCTCCGCAGCGAGACGGGCAAGGACCAACGCACCATCAAAAACGCCCATTCGCAGCCGGACCTTTGGCTGGGAAACGCGCCGGCCGCCGGCCTTTTGAAGGAGATGATCGAACGGGTGGCGGCCACCAACGCCACCGTGCTGATCACCGGCGAGACCGGAACCGGTAAAGAGCTGGTGGCCAGCAGCCTGCACCGCCTGTCGCCGCGGGCGGATGGTCCCCTGGTGGTCGTCAATTGCGGTTCAATTCCCGAAGGGCTGATTGAAAGTGAGCTCTTCGGACACGTCAAGGGCGCCTTCACTGGTGCCACCGGTCCGCGGCTGGGTCGCATGCGTGAAGCTGACGGCGGCACCTTGTTTCTCGACGAGATCGGCGAGCTGCCCCTGCCCTTGCAGACACGCCTTCTCCGCGTGGTCCAGGAGCGAGAGGTCACGCCGATCGGCGGGGACACCGCCCATCTGGTCACAGCTCGGTTTGTCGCCGCCACCAACCGCGATCTGGAGGCGATGGTCGCGCAAGGTCGGTTTCGCCAGGATCTGTTTTTTCGCCTCAACGTCGTACCGCTGACCGTTCCCCCCTTGCGCGAGCGACGAGACGACATCCCGCTGCTGGCGAATCATTTCCTCGGTCGGGCGGCGGTCAAGACCGCCGGCGCGCCGCTGACGATCTCCGCCGAGGCGATGGCAGCGCTGCAGGAGTATGCCTGGCCAGGCAACGTCCGCCAGCTTGAGAACCTGATCCAGCGCGCGGCTATCTTGGATCGGGACGGAACCATCGACGTCAATGACCTGCCGGAAGGCTTTCGTACCGACTTGTCGGCGATGGCGTCGCAGGTGGTCGATGAGGCGGCCGGCGCCAGGATCGACCTCGGCCAGGCAGTGGCGCAATTCGAATGGACGATCATCCAGAAAACTCTGCGCGCGACCGCCGGCAATCAATCCAAGGCGGCCGCCCTGCTGGGAATCGCCCGCACCACGTTGATCGACAAGATCAAGCGGCAGCGCTAGATGCCTGCGCTGTCGGTATACCGACAGTGCACTGGCGAAGATACTGCGCGGATTTTCGACAGTCGCCAGCGCCGGGCTGTGTTTTTGGCCTCGGCCACCATGGCCCCGTCCTTGCTGTAACGAATGTCGTGAAGCGAATATTGATGGTCGATGATGAACAGAACGTGCTCGACGGACTTCGCAATCTGTTGCGATCGAAGCGGCGCGAGTGGGACATGTCGTTCGCCTGCGGGCCCGAGGCGGCCCTGGCCATGCTGGCGACGACCACTTTTGATGTGGTGGTAACCGACATGCGCATGCCCAAGATGGATGGGGCAGCGCTGCTGACGCGGGTCCGGGCCATGCAACCGCACGCGGTGCGAATCGTTCTGTCCGGCCAGACCCAGGCCGAATCGGCCATGAAGAGTGTGTTCGTCGCCCACCGATTCTTGGCCAAGCCGTGCCAGCCGGAGGTGCTTCAGAACGCCGTCGATCGCGCCTGTGGTCTGAACGCCATTCTGGAGGATCCGGCGCTGCGGGCCGCGGTGGGCGACATCTCGACACTGCCGCCGGTGCCGGGGATCTACCTCAAGCTGTGCCAGGTGATGACGCAACCGAACGCTTCGATCAAAGACATCGTCCCCATCGTGGAGGGCGACGTTGGGCTCTGCGCCAAGATCATGCAGATGGTGAACTCGGCGTTCTTCGGGCTTCCGCGCAAGATCTGCAGCCTGCACGAGGCGGTCAACTACCTGGGGATGGTGACCATCAAGAACCTGGCGATGGCGGTGGAAGCATTCAAGGTCGGTGCCTGGCCGCTGGGCGCGACCTCGGCGGCAGCGGTCCAGCGCCATTCGCTTTTGACGGCGCAGGTGGCGCGCCACATCTTCGGTTCTGACAAGGGGCGAGCCGACGACGCGTTCTTGTCGGGAATCCTTCACGACGTGGGCCGCCTGATGAATGTGGCCACGCCCGCTGACGGCGAAAAAACCGATCACGCTCTTCTGGGCGCTTATTTGCTGGGTCTGTGGGGGCTACCGCAAACCATCATCGAGGCGGTCATGTATCACAACGCGCCGGCCTGTCTGGACCACAGCACGTTCGATGTGGTGGACGCTGTCCACGTCGCCGATCGGCTGGTGGCTCGGCTGGGCGGGTGCGATGCGGCCCCGCTGGACGAATCGCATCTGGCCGCCATGGGCGTCACGCCCGCGAAAATGATGGAGTGGGAAACGTACGCGCGGTCCTTGGTCGAAGCGCCTCAGCGAAAGGCGGCCTAGTGCGCCTCCCGCGAAATAGCGTCAATGTCGAGGCCGACAAGCCGCGCCGGCCGCGAGGCGCGACGACGAGGAATACCCGTAGGTATTGTGA
>JAXDMH010000051.1:0-6251 GCA_034666225.1 Myxococcales bacterium | reverse complement strand
GAGCTGACCACCGAAAACTTTCCGTTTCTGAACAACGCGGGCGCCCAGCAGACGCCGCCCGAGCTGGCGCATCAGTACCTGGACGCCGCCGAGAAGATCGCCTCCGACACCGTGGCGAACCGTCTGTCGCGCGTCCTGACCTGCGATCCTGCCACCGCCGGCGAGCAGGCGTGCGCCACCACCTTCATCTCGTCGTTCGGGACCAAGGCCTTCCGGCGCCCCGTCGACGCCGATCAAACGACGGCCCTGATGGCGATCTGGCAGGTGGGCCGCGATACCGGCGGCGATTTCAAGTCGGGCGTCGAGGCGGTGATCGCGGCGGTCCTGCAGATGCCGGAGTTCTTGTACCGCTTCGAGCTGAGCCCGGCCACGGGCGGCAAGAAGCTGGTCGCGCTGGACGGATGGGACATGGCCTCTCGTCTCTCGTACCTGCTGTGGAACAGCGGTCCCGATGATGGGCTGATCGCCGCCGCGCAAGCGGGCAAGCTGCAGACGGCGTCCGACCTCTCGGCGCAGGTGATGCGGATGCTCGACCAGCCGCGGGCGAAAGAGATGGTCCTGCGCTTTCACGACCAGTGGTTGCAGGTGTCCGGCATCGGGGCCTTGGAAAAAGATCCCATGCAGTACCCCAAGTTTTCGCCGGCGGTGGCCACCGCCATGCAGCAGGAGGTTCGCGCGCTGGTCGACGCCGTCGTCTTTCAGGGCGATGGCAAGATCGGCGGGCTGTTCACCACGCCGTACACGTTCGCCAACGACGTGCTCGGTAAATTTTACGGCATCAACGGCCTGGGCCCCACCTTCGGGCGCGTCGACCAGACGATGCTGGGAATGCGCCCCGCCGCCGGCATCCTGACCGCGGGCGGTCTGCTGGCGGCCCACGCGGATCGGAACAACACGTCGCCCACCAAGCGCGGCATCTTCGTGCGCGAAGCGCTGCTGTGCGAGGGGCTGCCGCCGCCGCCGCCCAACGCCAACATCATGCCGCCGGTCACCAAGCCGAATCAGACGCGGCGCCAGGCGATGATCAACCACGTGACGGACCCGACCTGCGCGGCCTGTCACATCGTGATGGATCAGATCGGGTTTGGCTTTGAAGGGTTCGACGCGTCGGGTGCCTGGCGGACCATCGAGAACGGACAGAACGTCGACGTCTCGGGGATGATCGTCGGGTCCGACGTGGCCGGTAATTTCAACGGGCCTGTCGAGCTGGGCGCCAAGCTGGCCGGCAGCGAGGAGGCGGTGTCGTGCGCGGCCACGCAGTGGTTCCGGTTTGCCTTCGGCCGCAACTCTGGAGACACCTCCGGTGACAAGTGCGCGGTGACCCAGCTGCACGATGCCCTGAAGCAGGGGGGCGCCCTGGCGTTGGTGCGCGCCATCCCGCAGACGGCGCCGTTCTTGTATCGCAAGGTTCCCGAAGGAGGACTGTGATGTTGAAACGGATTTCGCGACGGGCACTCATCCGGGGCGCCGGCGGCGTGGCCATCGGCCTGCCGTTTCTCGAGGCGATGCGGCCAAGTCGCGCCCGGGCCGCGGACGCCTCCCCCAGGCGGTTCATCTCGTGGTTCACCGCCAACGGCCAGATGCCAGCGTACTGGTACCCCACGGGGACAGAGACCAACTTCACCCTCAACACGGCTCACAAACCGCTGGAGCCTTACAAGAGCAAGCTCATCCTCTTCGACGGTGTGAAAAACGACGCCGGTAAAGATCCGGTGTACGGCGGCCACCAGGGCTCGCACGCCGCCATGATCAGCGGCGTACCGTTCACGCACCCCCAGAGCTTTGGCACCATGCGCCCGGGCGGACCTTCCCTCGATCAGCTGGTCGCCGACAAGATCGGCGGGGCCACCAAGATCAAATCCGTGCAGACGGGCGTGAACCCCAGCGGCGACGGCGGCGATCCCTTGCAGATCCTTTCTTCGTGGCGCAGCGACACCCAGCTGCTGCCGACGATCGGGAAACCGACGGCGCTGTTCGATTACCTGTTCATGAACGGCGCGCCCACCGGCATGCCGCAGAACACGATGGCCGCCGACAACCTGCGCAAGCGCCGAAAGAGCATTCTCGACATGGTCGCCAATCGCTTCACGACGCTGAAGGCGCGCGTCGGCACCGACGACAAGGTGCGCCTGGACAATCACATGACGTCTATCCGTGAGGTGGAAAACCAGGTGCTGGCGACGCAACCACAGGTGGCGTGCATGGTCCCCGCCCGACCCGCGGACAATTTCAACGTGGCCGGGTCGAACATCCCGGCCTGGAGCAAGGCGAATCTGGATCTGATGGTTCTGGGGATGGCCTGTGATCTCACGCGCGTCGCCAGCTTCTGCTGGATCGCGATGGGCTCCGGAGGCGTGACCTTCAGCTGGCTCGGCCACACCAACACCCACCACAATCTCGCGCACGGCAACGCCCTCAAAGAGATGACCGAAATCAACACGTGGTACAGCACGCAGCTGGCATACGTCATGAGCGCGCTGGACAAGTACCCCGACGTCGCCGGCGGGACGATGCTGGATAACACCCTCATCCTGTGGTGGAACGAGCTTGGCAACGGCTCAGCACACCTGGCCAACCCCGCCCCCTTCGTCCTTGCCGGCGGCGCCGGCGGGGCCATGAAGATGGGCCGCTTCCTCAACTACACGCCGGCCCCCATTCAGAACACCCAGCTCCTCCTCTCGGTCTACAACGTGCTGACCGGCAGCAACGCCCAGGACCTGGGGCCCACCAGCGTGAAATACTGCCCGGGACCGGCGCCGGGCCTCTGATCCGCACGCACCAGTTCAGATTGATCAACGGCGCCCAACGACTGCTGCTCTCCGTGACGCTGTCCAGTGTGGGGGCCTGCGGTGGCGGCACCGACGCCCTCACCACCACCCACGCCATCACGGCCGCCCGCGGCGCGACCCTGACGCTGACCGGCGGTTCGCTGCGCATCCCGGCCAGCGCGCTGGCGACCGACACATCGATCACTGTGACAGAAAGCGTGCCGTCCACCGACACGCCCAACAGGGATTTGATCAATGGCTTGATCTATGACTTTGGCCCCGATGGAACGGCTTTCAAAACGCCGGTGGAGCTGGCGCTGCCGCTGACAGATCGCGTGCCGACCGGCAAGAGTGCGGTCATCGCCTTCCTGGACGCGCCCACCAAGACCTGGGTCCCCCTCAATTCCAGTGTGGTGGGCACGGCGGGCGCGCAGAAGGTCATCGGGTTGGCCATGCACTTTACGCCCTATGCGGTCCTGATCGTTCCGGTTGACAGCCTTTGCCCGACGCCGGCCTCCTGCGGCGGTGCGTTGGTGGGCAGCTGGGAGGTGGCATCAGTCTGCCAGGCGAACCCGACGCCGGTCGTCTCTCACGATTGCATGGACGGCACGTTCGAGACCGCCCGCGCCGTCACCACCGTCACCGGCACCCTGGCCATCACCGCCAACAACACATACACCTTCACGCGCACCATCAGCATCGATCGCCTCGTCAGTTTCCCGCCCGGTTGCATCGCGCTGACCAACGTGACTGAGAGCCCCGCGACTGCCGCCTGCGCCGGCCTTGAGCCCGATTTGACGACGGCGTTCTCGACGGCCACCATCTGCGCAGGAACGGTCACTGACGGCTGCACCTGCTTTGCGCCGGCCCCGACGTCGGGCGTGCAGATGGGGACCATCCTTGTGCAAGGCACGTCCTTCGTCACCAGCGCAACCGGTGAAGCCCCCATGGCCAGCACCTACTGCGTTCAAGGTGACGTCCTGTCCGTGTCGACGGCGGACGGTTTCGTCTACACGGCGACCAGGAAACAGAACTAGCCGACCTGGCAGCGCAAGTTGGGAACAGACGGCCGGTTCCGGGTATCCTCGGGGCGATGGCAGGTTCCACGCGGTACCACGTGGTCAACAAGATCGCCCACGGAGGCATGGCCGAGATCTTTTTGGCCCTGCAGCTGGGCGCCGAGAACTTTCAGAAGGCGGTGGTGCTCAAGCGCATCCTGCCGGCGCTGGCGGCAGACCCCAGCTTTGTCCGCATGCTGGTCGACGAGGCGCACATCGCCTCGCGGCTGAACCACAGCAACCTCGTGCAGGTGCTGGACCTGGGGATGGCGGGAAACCAGTACTTCCTGGTGCTGGAGTTCGTCGACGGTTGGAGCCTGGCGCAGATCCTTCGCCGCGCGCAGCAGGCGAAGCTGAAGCTGCCGGTCCCGCTGGCGCTGTATATCGTGGGGGCGCTTTGTCGGGGCCTGGCCTATGTGCACACCCGCCGCACCAGCAAGGGCAAACCGCTCAACATCATTCATCGGGACGTGACGCCCCAGAATGTCCTGCTCAGCCGCGAGGGCGAGGTGAAGCTGGCGGATTTCGGCATCGCCAAGGCGGTCGGCAAGACTGAAAAATCGGCCACCGGCGTGATCAAGGGAAAGTTCGCGTACATGTCACCGGAGCAGTCGTTGGGCGCGCAGCTGGACGCCCGTTCGGATCTGTTTTCGGTGGGGACGCTGCTCTATCTCCTCACCACGGGGCGCAAACCTTTCGACGGAACGACCGACCTGGACGTGATCCAGCAGGTTCGACGGGCGCGCTACGCAAAGCCCTCCAGTAGCGTGAAGGACTTCAATCCCGACGTGGAACGGTTCATCGCGCGCGCCTTGCGCGTCAACCTGGCGCGGCGCTGGCAAAGCGCCGAGCAGATGGCCGACAAGCTCGACAGCATCCTGATCAAGCTGGGGCAGCCGAGCGGTCCCGCCCCCCTCAAGCGCTGGATGGAGACACTGAGCGCGCGCGACGGGGTCAAGCCGCCAGCTGATCTTACCAGCGCGTCAGACCCGAGCATCGCCGTCGAGCTGGGAAGCCTGGACCTCGAGCTGGTGGAGGTGGCGCCCGAGACGCGCGAGGAGGACGACCTGGCCGGCAGCGAGATCGAACCCTCGCGAACCCATCAAGACACGGTTCACAGTGCCCCCACCCGGCTCGATGCCGAGCGCGCCGCTCAGCTGGCGCGGTCGACGCGTGCCGTGGCACCAAGAGCACGGGCCCCCGTCGGCGGCTCCACACCGGACCCTGCGGCGCCGACGCTGCCGCTGGGCGCCCGCTTCCGGCGGTGGGTGCGCCGCACCACCATCAAGCTGGTGGTGACGGTGGTGCTGCTGGGAACCGCCGCCTATTTCGTGCGCCCCTATGCCCCCGTCTGGCTGGTTGAACACGTCAACGCCTGGGTGCGGCGCCTCCCGCCGCCGCTGGGCGACGGCGACGCTCCTCGCTGACGTCCAACAGCTATGGCGCCAGGCGGCCGACGGCGGCGGTCGACCCGTTCGATTGCGTGAACCAGAACGCGCCGTCGGGACCGACGGTCAGCGCGTTGGTGCCCGGGTTGGGGTGCGGCGTCGCCCAGGCGGCGAACGGCGAGACGCGCCCGATGGCGCCCAATGAGGAGACGAACCAGGCGGTGCCGTCGGGCCCCGCGGCCAGGTCCTGGATGGAACCCACGGTCGTCGCCAGGTGCGTGACGCCGGTGGCGAACCCAGCCGTGGTTCCCTGTGCGATCATCCCGGCCTGACCCTCGACCACCCAGACACGCCCGTCGGGCGTGCAGGTGATGGCGAACGGCTCGAAGGTCTGCGGCCATGACGTCACGACGCCGGCCGTGGTGATGCGGCCGACCAGGCTCGGCTCGGTCGCGGTGAACCACAGGTTTCCGTCGGTGCACGCCGCGAGGTCGTTGTTCGCGAAGGCGGGCGACGGGAACATCGTCACTGCGCCCCACGGGGTGATGCGCCCGATCTTTGAATTGTCCAGGAACCAGATGTTGCCGTCGGCCCCCGCCGCCGGCGCGCGCGGCAGGCTGTCCACCGCCAGCGCGAACTCGACCAGCGTTCCGGCCGGCGTGATGCGGCCGATCTTCGCGACGCTGTTCTCGGTGAGCCAGAGGTTGCCGTCCGGCCCCGCCGCGATGCCCGCCGCCGGCCCCGACAGGCCGGGTATATCGGTGAACGTCAACGACGGCGTCAGCCGACCGACGCGCGTGAAGCCACGCTCGGCGATCCACAGGTTGCCGTCCGGCCCGCTGGCGATGCCCCCCGCGGCCGACCCGCCATTCAGCCCGAACTCGGTGACCTGACCGCGCGTGGGGAACTCGATGGTCGCCGTGCCGGCGATCAAGGCGGGCCGCATCACCAGCGTGACGTTCACGGGCGCCGGCGGCATGACGATGACGGTGACCGGATCGGCGACGTACGTGGCCACCGTCGTCGCCGTGACGCTG
>JAXDMH010000050.1:0-6687 GCA_034666225.1 Myxococcales bacterium | reverse complement strand
CTGGCTGCCTGCGGAAATTCCCCGATCGTTGTAGTACGGTGAGGCCGTGAGCCCTGCCGTCGCCCGCGCCAAGAGAGCCCTGGACCTCCTGGGTGGCTCGCTGGCGTTCCTGATCACCTTGCCCATGTATCCGTTCGTCGCCTGCGCCATCCGCATGGACTCGCCCGGGCCGATCTTCATTCGCCAGCGGCGGGCGGGAATGTTGCTGTCCACCACGACCGAAGGGGACGAGCGACGCTTGCGCCACAAATTTGTCGAATTCAATATGTTCAAGTTCCGCACCATGGTGGTCAACGCCGAGGCCAAGACCGGCCCGGTGATGGCCAGCAAGGAAGACCCCCGGATAACCCGGGTGGGACGGTTCCTGCGCAAGACCCGCATCGACGAGATCCCACAATTCTGGAACGTCGTGCGCGGCGACATGAGCCTGGTCGGACCGCGCCCGGAACGGCCCGAGCTGCTGGAACAGATCGCCATGGCCATCCCCTACTTCGAAGAACGGATGCGCAACTTGAAGCCCGGCATCACCGGCCTGGCCCAGGTGTCGCTGGGGTACACCGGCGCCATCCTGCCCGGCAGCGAGCTGGCCGCCTTTCGCGACGTGCTGTCCAACCCGTTCGACGTGGAAGGCGCCGACGACGCGCTGGCGGACGATCTGCGGGTGAAGCTGCTTTACGATCTGGCGTACAGCGTGGCCACGGAGCACCTGCGATCTTTCATCCCGCTGGAGCTCTCCATCTTGCTGAAGACGCCGCTGGTGATGTTGCGCCGTTCAGGAACCTAGCCGATCGATGATCATCACCCACGTCGTCTCGTCGCTGGCCATCGGGGGTCAGGAGAAGATGATTCTGGATCTGGCGGCGGGACAGGCGGTGCGGGGCCATCACCTGAGCGTGGTCTCGTTGGCCGAAGGAGACGCCGGACCGTTGGCGTCAGCGTTCGAGGCCAAGGGGGTCACAGTGCGACACCTGGCCAAACGCCCGGGCGTCGACGTGACGCTGGGGATGCGCCTGGCCAGACTCTTTCGCCGCCAGCGTGTCGACGTCGTGCACGCCCACAACCGCCTGGCCCTGCTGTACGCGGCGGCGCCGGGCAAGCTGGCGGGCGCCACCACGGTTTACACGCGGCATGGACCGGGCGTGGGGTCGGGGGCCCAGCGCTGGTTCCGTCGGGCGGCGGGACTTTTTTTGGACGCCTATGTGGCGGTGTCACCCGAGATGCTGACGCTGGCGCGCCAACAACGCGACTGCGATCCCAAGAAACTTCAGGCCATCGACAACGGCGTCGACCTGCGACGATTTCGCGCTGATCCGGTGGCGCGCGCGGCGGCGCGACGGACGCTGGGGATCTCGCCGACGGCGTGGGTGGTGGGAACCGTGGGCCGCCTGGCGCCCGAGAAGACCTACGACCTGCTGATCAAGGCGGCAGCGCCGCTGCTGGGGGCGGAGTCGCGGCTGGTCATCGTCGGCGACGGGCCGGAGGCGACGCGCCTGCGCGCCGTCGTGACCGAAGCGGGCGTCGATGCGTTCGTCCACCTGACCGGCAAGCGCGACGACGTGGCCGCCCTGCTGTGCGCGTTCGATGTGTTCGCGCTGTCGTCCAAGATGGAGGGCTTGCCGCTGGTGATTCTGGAAGCGATGGCCACCGAGCTACCGATCGTCTCGACGGCGGTGGGCGGGATCCCGGGCGCGGTGGCCGACGGTCAGACAGGCCTGCTTTCGCCGCCGGGCGACGCCGCGGCGCTGCGCGAACGACTGCAGACGCTGGCCGGCGACCGGCAGCGGGCCCGGCAGCTGGGACTGGCCGGGCAAAAGGTAGCGCTGGCCCGATATTCCAGCGAGCGGATGGTGAATGACTATCTGGCGCTGTACGGCCGATTCGGTCGCGGGCCATGACGGCGCTGGTTGCGGTGGCCTTGCTGCTGCTGGCCTATACATACGTCGGCTATCCGATCGTCATCGGCCTCCTGGCCCGGGTAGCGCCGCTGCGGCTGCCCGATCGAGCCGTTCCGTCCGACGACGCCCTGCCCTCCATCACCGTTTGCCTGCCGGTGTGGAACGCCGCGGCCTTGATGGAAAAGAAACTGGAGAGTTTGTTGGGCCAGGACTATCCCGCGGCCAAGCTGGATATCGTCGTCTATCTCGACGGCTGTTCGGACGACACCGAAGCGGTGGCGCGCCGGATCGCCGCCGAGCCGCGCGGACAAGGGCGGATCACGGTGGCAGCGTCGCCCGATCGCCTGGGCAAGCCGACGGCCATCAACAAGGTGCGGGCCCTGGCCAGGGGCGAGCTGCTGCTGCTGAACGACGTTCGGCAGCCGTTGTCGGAAAATTCGGCGCGGGCGCTGGCGGCGCCGTTTCGTCACCCGGAGATGGGATGCACCACGGGGAACCTGGTGCTGACCGGCGGCGCCGGCAGCGGCGTCTACTGGCGCTACGAGAACTGGATCCGCCGTCAGGAATCGCGCTTTCGCAGCGTGGTGGGCATGACCGGCGCGATCGCCATGGTTCGGCGCGACGATCTGACGGCCTTGCCCGCGGATGTCATCCTGGACGACGTCTGGATTCCGATGCAGCTGCGGCTGCAAGGCCGGCGCGTCCTGTTCGTGACCGAGGCCGAAGCTTACGATTCGGCCTTCGACGACGACAAAGAGTTCCGGCGCAAGGTGCGGACACTGTCCGGAAACTATCAGCTCTTTTCGATGATGCCTGCGCTGCTGAACCCGCTGCGCAACCCGGCCTGGTTCGAGACCGTGTCGCACAAGATCATGCGGCTGGTCGCGCCTTGGCTGATGCTGCTGCTGGCCGTGGCCTCGGTGGCGGGGGCCTGTCGCGCAACCGGCTGGCTGGCGGGAGCGCTGGCCTTGCTGGCGCTGGCGCAGGTTGGTTTTTACGGCGCTGCCGCCGTGGGGCAGCGGGCCGGGCGACTGGCTGGCGTGGCGCGCACGTTCGTCGTGCTGAACGCCGCCGCCGTGGTCGGGCTGTGGCGCCACCTTACCGGCTGCCAGCGCATCACCTGGTAAGCGGAGACCGTCACGTCAGACGGTCGTCATACGCCCTTGAGGCGAATGTAAACGTAGATCGCGGAGATCACGCTGAAGTCGAAAGACGTGACCAGCAAAAGATCGCGCCAGCCGAACGAAACCTTCCAACCCGGCGCGTGGCGCCGCACCGCCGCGTAGTAGGCGCCGACGAATCCAAGATAGACCCAGAGCAGGGCGTGATAGGCGATGGACAGAAAGAACGCGGAGACCACAGTGCCGAGCATTCCCGCCAGAAAGGCCATCCCCCAGCTGGTCGCCACCTGAGCGCCGGGCACATTGGAGAAGTCGCGCAAGGCCCGCACCAGGATCTTGATGGCGGCGTAAATGACTGACGTCCAGAGGATCAATCCCAGCGGACCGATCTCGGCCAGGGTCAGGATGAACGAGTTGTGGGCGGTCAGAAAGTGATACTCGCCGAAGTTGCCGTAACCGACGCCGACCAGGGGCGCCTTCTTCCACATCTCGATGCCCATCTGCCAGCATTCGAGGCGCTCGATCGACGACGAGTCGGCCTCGGCGCCGGAACGTCCGCCATAGGCCAGCAACGGCGCCGCCACCATCAGACCGGCCACCACGCCGCGCCAGCGGAAACGCCTGATCAGATAAGCCCCCGCCACCGTGAGCAGCGTGAGCTGGCCGCTGCGTGATTTGGTCATGACCACGCAGATCGTCACCAGCACGGTCGTGGCGATGGCCAGCAGCAGGCGCGACAGCGTCCGTTTGCGTTCGAAGAAGGTGAAGGCGATGGGCACCGCAAGGCTGAGCACCCAGGCCAGTTCGTTGGGATCCTGCATGATGCCGCGGTAGCGGACGCGACCGCCGATCGACGACGTGCCCAGCAGGCCGGTGTGGTCGCAGAAGTACTCGAGTTCGGGATCGGGGCTGTCGCGCTCGCAGTCCTCGACGGAGGTGCACTCTCGCCCGTCGGTCACCACGTTGCCCAGGCCGACCTCGCCAGACCCGTTTCGGATGATGCAGACAGTGGGGGAAAAGCCCTGATCGATCCCCACCACCGACAGGAGAATGGCGATGCCCAGCACCAGGGCGCACACCACTTCCAGCGCCCGAAAGCTTTGCACGCCTTGCGAGATGACGACGAACATCACCACCGCCACCGATGAGATGGCGACCAGAAAGGTCAGCTTGTCGGGCGCACGAATGACGGCGGTCAGCAGCGCCCAGCCAAAAAGCAGCCCGCCCAGCGCCAGCACCGGTGATACCCGGGGGCGCGATGTCGACAGACGCCAGTCAAGGGCCACCCCCAGGAACACGGCGCTGGCGGCCATGGCAAAGGTGACGCCCGAAAGGCTTTCGTAGATCTCCTGGGGCCGCAGGTAGATGAACAGGAGCAGACCAACGAGGCCAGGAATCGCAAACATTAGGGCGGGAAGGGACGATATGATATCTGAAGAATTGTGTCAGGCCGGGTTGCTCGCATAGCTTCAATTCTGATCGCGGCGGTCGCGGCGGCGGAGCTGCTTGTCGGCTGCGCCACGACGGCCATCAACTCCGACTATGCGTCGGAGCCTGATCCCCGCAAGCACGAGTTCGTGCTGGGACCGTCCGACGTGCTGCACGTGGTTGTCTGGCACAACGGCGACCTGTCGGTGGACGCGACGGTGCGTCCCGACGGAACCATCACCCTGCCGCTGGTCGGTGATCTGCGCGCGGCGGGCCGCACCACCACCGAGCTGCGCGCCGAGATCGCCCAGCGCCTGGGGGCCTTCATCAAAGAGGCGGCCACGGTCACCGTGGCCGTGGCGTCGGTCAGCAGTTATCGGTTCACGGTGAGCGGCAACGTCGAACGGGGGGGCGCCTTCACGGCCGCCCACTATGTTACGGTGGCCGAGGCGCTGGCCCTGGCCGGCGGACCCAACCGATTCGGCTCCGCCGACGACACGGTCATCATGCGCACCGACAAGGACGGCCGCCCCAAGCGCATTCCCATCGACTATCCGGCGATCCTGAAGGGGACGCGCCCGGACATGAATCTGGTCTTGCTGCCCGGCGACGTGGTCTACGTCCCCTGAGGGGAGCGGACTCCCGGAAGGGACGTTCCCCCCCTTGCCATGAACCAGGCTTCGACCAATCATGATGGCCGGGATATGAGCGGCCACGTCCCGGAAGGCACCTTTGCAGACATGACGCCCGGCGGGCGGCGGCTGCGCGTTCTCATCATCACCAAGATCTTTCCCAACGCCGAAGAGCCCCTGTCGGCGCCATTCAACCGGCAGCAGTTCGTGGCCCTGTCGCGGCTGTGCGACGTCGAGGTGCTGGCCACCATCCCCTGGTTTCCAGCGGCGGGATTGTTCGGGCGCTGGTCGTCGACGGGCCGCCTGGCCGCGGTGCCGGCGCGCGAGATCATCGAAGGCGTCGCGGTGGCTCATCCACGTTTTTTTTACGTCCCGCGCGTGGGCCAGCTTTTCATGGGCGCGTTTTACGCGGCGTCGGTGTTGCCGGCGGTGCTGCGCCGGCGCGGTCACTTCGACGTCATCCTGGGTTCGTGGGCCTATCCCGACGGGGTGGCGGCGCTGGCCCTGGCCCTGATGGTGGGCGTGCCGGCGGTGGTCAAGCTGCATGGCTCTGACATCGACGTTCTGTCGACGCGGTTCGGGCCGCGCCAGAACATGCGACTGGCTCTGCCCCGCGCCGATCGGGTGGTGGCTGTCAGCCGGGCATTGGCTGAAAAGGTGATCGCGCTCGGCGTCCCGCGCGAAAAAGTCGATGTGGTCACCAACGGCGTTGATCGGGAACTGTTTCGCCCGCAGGATCGGGCGGCGGCGCGCCAGGCGCTGGGATACGGCGCGGATCAGCGGCGCTGGCTGCTGTTCGTGGGACGCGTGGAAGAGGCCAAAGGGGCCCTGGACCTGTGCCGCGCCTTTGCATCGTCGGCGGCGGCCGCGGACGGACGGGCCACGCTGGTGATGGTGGGCGGCGGCAAGGGGCTGGCCGCTTGCCAGGATATCACGCGGGAGTTGGGTGATCGCGTGCTGTTCGTGGGCTCGCGCAGCCACGACGAGGTGGCGCGCTGGATGGGCGCCTGCGACACGCTGGTCCTGCCCAGCCATCACGAGGGGACGCCCAACGTCGTGCTGGAGGCGCTGGCCTGCGGACGCCGGGCCATCGGCACCAACGTGGGCGGCATTCCCGACGTCATCAACGCGCCGGCGCTGGGCGAGTTGGTCCCGGTGGGCGACGTGCCCGCGCTGGCGGCGGCCCTGGACCGCGCCGTGGCCAGCGACTATGACCCGCAGGCGGTGGCGGCGCTGGGCGGGCGGCGGGGATGGGACGACAGCGCGGCGCGCTTGCAAGCGGTCTTGGCCAGGGCGGTTCGCGATCGCGGACCGTCGTCGCGCGAAACCTTCGCATCGGCGGCGTGAGGCGGGCATGAAGTTGACGGACAGCAATCCGGGGATGGGTGCCAGCACGGGCGTGTCGACGTTCCACCCGCTGGTCAGCAAGGTGCGACGGGCCAGCGCCACCTTCCTGCCGGCGTCGATGCTGGTGCGGCGCGGGACCACCAAGAAACGGCGTGTGGCCCTGACCTTCGACGACGGGCCCGACGAGATGACGCCCGAGTACCTGTCGTTGCTGGATCGGCTGGGCGTGCTTGCCACGTTTTTCCTGGTGGGGAAGAACTGCCA
>JAXDMH010000049.1:0-8724 GCA_034666225.1 Myxococcales bacterium | reverse complement strand
CCGCCGCGACGAGATCGAAAAGCAGGAAGCGCGACCAGCTGGCCCGCATGGCGCCGGCCAGCGGCGGGGCCACCATGGAGAATCCTGGTATGAACTTGGCCACCGCCAGCGACTTCAGGCCCCAGCGGGCGAAGGTCTGCTCCGTGGTCCGCACGCACGAGTCGGGCGACAGGGCCAGCCGGCAAACGATCCGCAAGACCTGATTGCCATAGCGACGGCCCATCCAGTACCAGGTCGAGTCGGCGATCAGCACCGCCAGCCAGGTGACGCCCACCAGTTCGGGCAGCGGCAGCAGCCCGCGCGCAGCCAGGCTGCCAGCCACAACCAGCGTCGGCTCGGCCGGTATGGGAACGCCCAGCTGCTGCAGAAGCACGTTGGCGAACACCAGCAGCAACCCCTGCTCGGCGATCACCGAGACCAGATTCACCACGTCCCCTTCTGCTGATGTGACGACATCGACCCTTCCCAGCAACCAAAGTTCGCAGCAAGACACCCCCGCGGCAAGGGGCAACTCTGATCGAGCCGCGGCAAGGACGCGACGTCTGGGTCTGGGTTCGCCGGCGGCCCGCGCCGCTACTTGCCCGGCGGCAGCGTGCGAGCCCACTCCGCCAGCGTGAGCGCGCGGATGCCAAAGCGCTGCTCTTGCGTTTCGATCTCTGCCGAGTAGCCGACCTTCTCGAACCACTCGACCATGAGCGCGACGTCCTCGCTCTGCTTGCGCACGACGTCGATCGGGAGCTGCTGGTAGGTCAGCGTCTTGCCGACGACCGGCGACAGCGCCGCGGCCGCCTCCGTCATGGTGACGGCGTCGCCCGCGATGTCGAGCTCGACGTTCTTCATCGCGTCGGCGTCGACAAAGGCCTTCGAGCCGAACTTGCCGATGTCGTCGGCGGCGATCATCTGCAGCTTCGTGTTGGGTGAAAGGCCCATGACCAGCTTGTCGCCGGCCAGCGACCACGGCGACAGCAGGTTCTCCATGAAGAACACGGGGCGGATGATGGCGTACGACGGGAAGCCGAGCGCCTTGACGGTCTGCTCGACGCGGAACTTGTTGTCAAAGTGAGGGATGCCGGTGGCCTTGTTGGCCGAGCCGACCGACGCATAGACGAAGCGCTGGACGTTCTTGTCGCGCGCCAGCTGGGCGAGGCGCTTGCCTTGGACCTCTTCCTTCTCGACCCCGGCCTCCCAGGTGTTCTGCACGGCGTAGACGCCCCACGCGCCGTCGAGCGCGCGCGTCAGCGAGGCGGCATCGTCGAGATCACCCGCGACGACCTCGGCGCCCAGCGCCGCCAGCGCCTTGGCCACGTCGGCGTCGGGCTTGCGCGTGAGCGCGCGGAGCTTGAACCCGCCGCGCTTCGCCAGGTGGCGCAGCGTCGCGCCGCCCTGATGGCCCGTCGCGCCCGTGATCAACACCAGCTTCTCTGACATGTGAGGCCTCCTTGGAGTGAATTGCGGGCGAAGATAGCAGGTCTGCGGATCAGCGACGGGAGAATGCTTCGACGAGGAACGCGGCGGCGTGGTCGAGGGCAACGCCGCTGCTTCGCAGGTGCGCGACGTCGACTTGAAACACGTGGTGCATGCCTTCCCACACTTCCAGTCGTACCTGCGCTCCCGCGCCTGCGGCTCGCTGGGCGTACTGGCGGGCGTCGTCCAGCAGTCGCTCGTCGGTGCCGACCTGGATCAGCAGAGGCGGCAGTCCAGACAGATCGCCGAACAGCGGCGATGCCAGCGGATCACGGGGATTGGCGCCCCCGAGATACATGCGCGCCCCTTGCTGCAGATTTTCGTAGGTGAGCAGCGGATCCTCGATGCGAGCGTCCTTCATCGACGCGCCGGTGAACGCCAGGTCGACCCACGGTGAAAACACCACTCCGGCGATCGCCGCGCCCGGGCGCTTTGTGCCAGCCAGGCGGGCGAGCGTCCCCAGAGCCAGGCCACCACCGGCAGAGTCGCCGACGAAGGCGATCCACTGACTGCCGTTGGTGCGCAGCCATTCGTACGCCGCCATGACGGTGTTCGGCGCTGCCGGCAACGTCGCCTCCGGTGCCAGCGGGTAGTCCAGGACCAAGACGGGACGGCGCGTGCGACTGGCCAGCTGGCTGGCGATGCCCCGGTAGGCCTTGGCCGAGCCGGCGATATACCCGCCCCCATGAAGGTAGAGAATCACGCCATCGTGCTCGGCCACAGACGGTCGCACCCACCAGCCGCGCGCAGACGCAGTTTCGACCTGCTCGGAAGAGACGCCTTCAGCGAACGGCGTTGCGGAAATGAACGTGTCGTAAACGGTCCTCGGGTCGCCGGTCGCCGTGCTCCAGAACTGAGCGAAGCGCGCGCGCAGCGCCTTTTCACGATCGCGCTCGTCGGCCGCCAGTGGAAACATGACGGGCGCGGGGGTGGGAGCTTCGGAGGTGGGCATCGGGTTCTCCTTCGGTCAGGTCCACCGGACCAAAGCAAGCGTCGGGCCTGCGAACGCCTGGGCATAAGGCCCCACAGTCACGTAGTTTTTCATCCGCGGTGCGCTGACGAGATCTCGCCAATGGTGAAATGCTGGACAATCCGATCCTGTGATCGGGGCTGTCTACCAGCCCAGGCGCTTCAGGTGCCTCTTGGCGATCTCCAGGAACACTCGCGCGGCGGGCGTGACGCGACCACCGCTGGAAATTCCGGCGGTTGGAAAAGGCCGTCGTGTGACTTGCAGCACAGTCGCCGTCACGACACGCGCAACTGGGCCGACTATCGTCCGAAGACCCACTGTGACTTATCACTGTGGGCAGTTCTTGCTTGACCGGGGCGTGCGGCGCGCAGACGATTCGCCGATGTGTCGCCCCATGGCTCGTTTTTGCGTTTTCTTGGTTGCCATCGGCATGACAGCGCCGGCGCTGGCGGCACCCGCGCGCGCCTACCAGCGCGATCCCGTCGCTGAAGAAGCCTTCGGGCGCGAGCTGGCCGCCATCGATCCGGCGCTGGTCCCGATCTTCCGTGACGGCACCGCTGCCCTGGATGCGGGACAGACCAAGGAAGCGCTGTCGGCGTTTCAAACCATCGCGGCGCGCGCGCCCAATCACGCGGCCACTCTGCGTCGTCTGTCGTATGCGCTGCGCACACTGGGTGACGTCCCGGCGGCCATCACCATGGCACGAAGAGCCCGCCTGGCGGGGCCGGGCGTCGACGGCGACTCTGCGCTGGCGCTGACGCTGGTGGCCAAAAAAGGGGACAGCGCCGACGACCGCGCCGCCATGCAAGAGGCGGGCGATCTTGCCGACCATCTGCTGGAAGGCCAGCCCACCGAGGCCGGCGCCGCCACGGCGGCCCAGGTCGCCGTCGCTCGCAACGATCTGCCGGCCCTGGGTCGGGCGGTGGAGACCCTGGAGACTGTGGCTCCGCAGTCGGTGGCCGCCGGCTATTTCGGCGCCATTTATCACGTGTCGCGCGGCGATCTGCACGATGCGGACCTGGCGATTGGCCGCGCGGAAGCGGCCGGACTGCCCGCTGCGGTCGCGGCCGAGTTTCGCGACGGCAGCGGCATCTCCCGCAACCGGACGCTGCGCCAGATCGCCTGGGCGGCGGGAATCGGGTTTGCCTTGTGGATGCTGGGGCTGGCGGCGATTTTCCTGGTGGGCCAGGCCATGAGCGGGCGGGCGATGGCGGCGATCGAACGACTGGCACCCGAGCGGTCGGACGCGCTGGTGGTTTCCACCGGCCGCTTCAGACGGGCCTATGGCGCGGTCATTCACTTTGCGGCGGTCTATTACTTTGTATCGATTCCGATCGTCATGCTGCTGGTGGTCGGACTGGGGGGCGCGGTTCTGTACGGCATCTTGATGTTTGGCTGGATCCCCATCAAATTGGCCCTCCTCATCGGGCTGGGTGTGCTGGTCTCGGTGTCGGCGCTGGTCCGGTCGTTCTTCGTCAGACGGGGCATTGACAGCGATCCCGGCGTCCGCCTGAACGAACAGGCGACGCCCGATCTGTGGGCTGTCCTGCGCGAGGTGGCGGCGCAGGTGGGAACGCGACCGGTCGACGATGTGTTCCTGTCGCCGGGGACGGAGATTGCGGTCACCGAACGGGGCACGCTGGCCGAGCGCGTCCGCGATCGCGGGCGGCGGCACCTGATCTTGGGCATCGGCGTTCTGGATGGTTTGACAGAGCGCCAGCTGCGCGCGGTGATGGCCCACGAATACGGACATTTTTCTCATCGCGACACCGCCCGCGGCGATCTGGCGCGCACCGTCCAGGCGTCGCTGCTGGTGACCATCGTGCGCCTGGCCCAGGATGGCGGCGCCAGCCCGTTCAACCCGGCGTGGCACTTCCTGCGTCTGTTCTTCCTGCTGTTTCAGCGCATCGCACTGGGAGCGAATCGCCTTCAGGAAGTTCTGGCCGATCGTTTCGCGGCGACCGTCTATGGGGGACCGGCGCTGGCGACCGCGCTTCAGCACATCGTCCGCCGCACCGTCGAGTTCAACGCCAGCACGGAGGCGATGATCAACCAGGCACAGGTGGATCGGCGCGCGCTGGCCAGCCTGTACGTCCCGCCGACGAAAACCACCGTGAGCCCGGTCGACGTGGAAAAGGCCCTGGCGGCCGCAATGTCCGACGCCGGATCGCCCTACGACAGCCACCCGCCGGTGGCCCGCCGGATCGCCTGGCTGACCGCGTTCGGCGAAGCGACCAGCGTGGCCGCTGGCGTGACCTCGGATGGGCCGGCCTGGGATCTGTTTCCCGACCAGAACGGGATCGAAGCGCGCATGACGGCTATCGTGAACACCCGCCTGGCAGACGCCGGGCACATTGATACGGTGGTTCCCCAGTCTGTGCGGTCCCCGCTGGAGATGGCGGCCCCGACGGCGGCGGCGGCGGCGGGCAATCAGCGCCCGTGAAGCCGGCGTCGTCGATCATCCCCCGCCGGGTCGTTCCTGGCCGGCTTCCCCACGAGAAGTTACTGCGCGTATGAGGAGCCGGGCTGAAAACCCTCGTCGCGCGTATCAGCCCCCGCCGAAGAACCGACGATTGTCGTCCAGAATGCGCACGCACGTCGCAGGATCGCTACGCGCCTCGCTGATGCCCTCTTCAAAGGAACCGCCCAGCACCAGCGCGTCGGATCGCGGCACCATGTATCCCGTCGGGTGATCCAGAAGGTAAGACAGCGCCTGGGGTCGCAGGTGGACCAGCTGACCCCGGATGGGGACGACGGCTTGGTCCGCGAAGAGAGCGCCTGCTCCCAGTCCCAGGCAGTTCACGATCACCGGTTCCGGAAGGTTGCGCAGATCGCTCTGACTCGAAAACATACGAGGCTGCAGGGCTCCGCCGGCGCGCCGGACTTCATCAACCAGCGTGGCGAGAAAAATCGGGGCCTCGATGAGCAGGGTCTGATAGACGCGCCCCGATCGCCTGGGAGCGAAAGGCAGCGCGGCCAACCGCCGTGGTGCCGGCAGAAGTCCGTCGGGCAGATCGTCGAGACCGCTGGGCACGCCCTGGGCCTCGTAGATCGGTCGCGGTTTGACGCCCCACCGTGCACCGACCAACGCCTGGAACCGGTGCCATGACAGCGCCAGCATCTGGTCGAAGCGCTTGCGGAGTTCGGGCGTCCCACCCCGATCGACAATGTCGGGCGACCATTCGGCGCCGGCGATGTCGGAGGTCGTGTGAGGCGGGAACTCTCGGGCATAGATTCGAACGTGAAAACCCCGCTCCTGCAGAACCCGAGCGGTGCACAGGCCCACTACCCCCGAGCCGACGACGGCGACCGTCGTGCCGCGCCCGAGGCCCCGCAGCAGGTCCACGGCCAGGCTGGCGCTGCCCCACGACAGCGTATAGCCGGCGCCGCCGTGCCCATAGTTGTGAACGACGGTCTTGTCCGACAGATCCTGCCGCTCGATGCGCGGACCACCCTTTCTGAAGGGACGAACACCTGCGATGCAGCGGATGACTTGATCGTCGGAGAGAATCGGAGCGCCCAGCCGGCCCGCCGCCATCTGCGGTGATCGCGCAGCCGCCGTTCGGGCGGCGGTCGCTGTCAGCATGAGGCTGGACAGGAACTGCCGACGAGAGGGGCTCATTTGACGCGAAACCGGTGCGTGACGGGAATCGAGGGCAGAAGGTCCATTTCACCTTCCTGGTAGCCGACCGTCCAGTTGTTGATCACGAACGGCAGGCCGCTCGGTGCCGTGCGATCAGAAATGATCCCGACGTGGTCGGGCCCGGGCCGGGCGGGAAACGTGTCCAGAAAGACGACGTCGCCCGGGCGCCCGGGTCCGTCGCGAACCTGGGGCACATGGCGCAGGAACCAGGTCAGCAACGTCTTCACGCGCCGGTGGTCGATGCTGGCGTCGGGCCGGCGGATCCCAGGATAGGCGGAGGGCGCGGCCCGAATGTCCTCGGCGACGCGCCTTTGCAGATCGATGCCGGCGTTGCGATAGGCGCGGACGATGGTGTCGCTGCAAACGCCGATGGCACGGGGAACGTCGCCCTTCGGGTAAGAGATCTGAAAATAGCCCTCCGTGTACCTGGCGCGGTTGAGCACCAGCTTGCGCGCGCCCATCAGGATATCCAGGGGATCAGGAATTCCGTCGCCGTCACTGTCTCCGGGAGTCGTGCCTCGCGTTGCGATGACGACGACCGTGCGACTGGAAACGAGCCGGCTCAACTCGGCGGCGTCGCCGGAGCCGAGCAGCGCCACCACGGAGGGGACCGAGACGGGGCCGGCCGGCGGCGATCCGGCGAGCGGGTACACCTTCAGCGGGAACTCCTTCTCGTAAAGCACGACCGTGTGACGCGTTTCGTCCAGTCGCAAGAGCGTCTGCCCGGCGTCGACCCGAGGAGGGATGGTGATCTGCACAGCCCCGTCGAGATCAGAAAAGATCCCGACGTCGTGAATCGCCGGCGGCGATCCTTGGCCTCGCGCCGTGGACCACAGTCCCAGGCACAAACCGGCGACCGCCACGACGGCGAATGGGACGGCCCGCATTTCCCGTACACTCTAGCGCATGACAAAACGCTGGGTGATCGTGGTCGCCTTTGGGGCCCTCATCGGGTGGGTCGGCCGCGGTGAAGCGGACACCAGCTCCCCATCACGATCGCAAACATTGATCCCGCAGTTCGAAAACGACGCGGTCACCGTCTGGAAGACCATCCTGGCGCCCCACCAGCGGTTGGGCATGCACAGGCACGAACACGGACGGGTGGTGGTCGCTCTGAAAGGGGGAACGCCCACCATTCCGCAGGACGACGGCGGCTCGCACAAGCTGGTCATGGAGACCGGAAAGGCGTACTGGCTTGACGCCGATCCGCCCGGCCAGCTGCACGGCGACCACAACGACTCAGCCCAGCCGCTTGAGCTGATGGTCGTCGAGATGAAACGCCAAAACTCCGGCGCGGCCAACTGACAGTGAGTGCCGGCGCACCCGGTGCTGTCAAGCGGCTGATCCAACGCCCCGAACAGCCGTCACGTGGGACGCGGCAGCTATTGGCGTTGGGTCGCCACCGTTGCGGTCACGAAGGTGGCAATCGCATCCACGACTGACGAATCGACCACGCCCGGTGTCTGATACTCCGCGGGACCAGGCGGTCCGTCGCCCGCGATCATCAAATGGTTCAGCCTGGGAAAGGTCTGGATCGACACCTTGCTCACACCTTGCAGGGCGCGCTGCCAGATCTGGCGATCCTTCCCCGTGACCTGATAGTCGCGTTCGCCCCAGATGAACAACAGGGGCTTGCCAACCATGCGGGCCCTGACCGGCGGCGCGCGGCGCTCCAGATCGTCCAGGTAGTGAGCGCTGGCGCCGAAAAACAGCTCCGTGGGGCCCATCATTCCCGCCGCCAGGCGGTCGGCCTTCGCTCGTGCGGCGGCGATCTGATCGGCGCGGGCGCCGGCCACCACCATTTGCTCCAGGATCATTTCGGGCAAAGGCCGGGCCGGGGCCGCCAGCAGTACCGCTCCGGCCACTCGCCCATCGCGCTGGACAATCTCGGGCGTCAGGCGGGCGCCCAGACTGTGGCCGATCACAAAGATGGCACGTTCGTTCACCTCGGGATGCTGACGGACGGCGGTGATCGCCGCCAGCGCGTCAGCGATCACCTCGTCCTCCACGGTCATGGTCACGGCGGTCTCAAGGCTGATGCTTTTGGCATGGGCATAGGTACGCTTGTCAAAGCGCAGGCTGGCGATGCCGCGCTCTCCCAGCTGCAGCGCCAGATCGCGGAAGGGCTTGTTCACGACCACGGTCTCGTCGCGATCGCTCGGACCCGACCCGTGGATCAACACGACCGCCGGGAAGGGACCGCCATGATCCGGAATGGTCCATGTGGCCCCCAGTTCGAAGGGCGGCTGCCCGATCTTCGTCTCGATCTGCCGGATGCCAAGCGGCGAGCCAGGTGGCGTCGAAGGACTCAAAGTCGGCAACATGTTGGGGCCCGCCGCATCGTCCGCCAACTGTGCGGCGAGCGGCGACGGCGTTTCAGGCTTCTCTTGCGTCGAAGCGGGCGTGGCCTGGGCAGGCGGGTCGCGCCAGTCGGATCGCAGACCGTCCGCCAGCAGAACGCCGGCGTACTTTCGAAGGCAATTGTCTCCAGCTTCGTCGACCGCTCGTTTTACCCGAGCCGCACCGAATGCCATCATATCGTCATATGAAGCAGACGCGTCCAGGTCCGTGGGTGACGGGAAAGAGTGGCATGCACCCCTGGCCAGCAGACGGCCAGTCGACGGCGCGACCAGTTCAATCTTGGCCT
>JAXDMH010000048.1:0-4763 GCA_034666225.1 Myxococcales bacterium | reverse complement strand
CTCCTTGAACATGAAGCTGCCGTCGCGCCACGAGAAGATTTCGAAAAGCTTGGCCTGCATCTGCTCGACCAGGGCGCCTTCCAGGTTGTACGGCGACAGGGCGCCCATCTCGACCAGGATTTCGCCTTGGCGGCGCTTCTCGCGCTGCATGCGTGACACCGATGCTGTCAGCGTCTGGTTCGAGATCAGCTTTTGTCCAAGCAGGATCTGACCCAGACACTCGCCAAGGACGTTGGACCGCACCGACACCGGGTACCCGCCGGCGAATCCCACGATCTTCTTGGTCTCAGCACGCAGCAGCAGCAGCGAGCCGCTGGCGCGCTGGGCGTACAGCCGCTGCAGAAGCTGCGCGAACGGCGTCCGTTGCAAGGTGCCGCGCAGCTCGGCGTCGGCGTCCAGTTGTTTGGCGCGGCGTTCGACGTCGCGACGCTCGCGCTGTTGATCCGGATCGCGCGGGGGAGCGCCGACGGCGACGCCGCCGCTGCTGGGTGGTGACGGTTCGCTCTCGCGCAACGGCGAGATCAGCGCGGCCAGGCGCGCCAGCAGCTCGCCGGTCTGAACGGGCGTCTCCAGGTATTCGGCGGGCGCGAACCGCCGCCGCGCCTCCGCGCGGTGGTTGGCGCCGCGAAAACGGCTGGTCACGAAGATGATCGGCGTTTGCCGCGTGTCCGGCGCGCGGCGAAGCTCGTCGGCAAAACGAAATCCCTCTCCGTCGTCCACCGGGCTGCCGATGACGATGGCGTCCGGTGCGCGCACGGCGATGCTCCGCTGGGCCCACGCCATCTCTCCCTCGGAGGCCAGCTCGTAGCCCGCCTCCTTGAGCGCGTCGCCCATCTTTCGCTGTAAATCGGGATCGCGTTCGACGATGAGGACGTAGCCGGACATAGCCCCCTGGATTGGCGGATTCTACACCTCATCGCTCCGTCGACGCGGGCAGTGGACTTTGTAAGCGGTCGTGATTTAGTAACCTCCTGACGCATGGGCGCCAAAAGCAAGCAGAAGCTGACGAAAGGTTCGGGACTGGCGGCCATCGTGCTGGCCGCTGGAAAAGGGACGCGGATGCGGTCGGCGCGCACCAAGGTGCTGCACGCCGTGCTAGGACGCCCCCTGGTCGCTTACCCCGTGGCCCTGGCGCGCGAGATGGGGGCCGATCCGATCATCGCCGTGCTCGGCCACCAGCGCGAGGCGGTCGAGGCTGATCTGGCGGCGCGGTTCGGTCCGGGTGGCCTGCGCGTCGTCGAGCAGGCGGACCAGCGCGGGACCGGGCACGCCGTTCGTCTGGCGTTGCCGGCGCTCGGTGATTTTGCCGGCATCGTCTACATCGTCTATGGCGACGTCCCGCTGCTGACGCGCGCCACGCTGCTGGCCCTGGTGGCCAAGGCGCGCGAGGATCAGTGCCTGGCCATCGTCACGGCGCAGCCGCCCGATCCCACCGGGTACGGGCGCATCCTGCGCGACAAGAAGGGCCGCATCGTCGGCGTCGTCGAGCAGAAGGACGCGTCGTCAAAGCAGCTGCGCATCGGCGACATCAACGCCGGCATCTACGCCGCGCCGGCGGCGTTTTTGCGCCAGGCCACGGCCAAGCTGGATGCCCGCAACGCCCAGGGCGAGCTGTATCTGACCGACATCGTGGCCCAGGCGGCGCGCAGCATCGGCGTGGCCGGGATCGAGGCCGATTATCGCGACGTCTCGGGGATCAACGATCGCCAGCAGCTGGCCGACGCCGAGGCGGTGATGCGGGAGCGCATCAACCGCGCCTGGATGGCCCACGTCACCTTTCGCGATCCGGCGTCGACCAGCGTCGAGCCCGATGTTCAACTGGGCGAAGACGTCGAGCTGGGCCGCAACGTTTCGCTGCGCGGTCGGACGCGGGTGGGCGCCGGGACGCGCATCGACGACGGCGTCGTGTAGTCCGACACCGACGTCGGTCCCGGCGTGCACATCAAACCGTACTGTGTGGCCACCGAATCGGTGATCGGCGAAAAAGCCATCATCGGTCCCTTCGCCCACCTTCGCCCGGGAACCAACCTTGGCCCCGACGTCCACGTGGGAAATTTCGTCGAGACCAAGAAGACCACCATCGGTCGCGGCAGCAAGGCCAACCACCTGACCTATCTGGGCGACGCCCTCATCGGCGAGAAGGTCAACGTCGGCGCCGGGACCATCACCTGCAACTATAACGGCTACGAAAAATTTTCGACGATCATCGAGGACAACGCCTTCATTGGGTCCGACTCGCAGCTGGTGGCGCCGGTGCGCGTCGGCCAGCGTGCGGTCATCGCCGCCGGGACGACGGTGACGGGCAACGTCCCGGCCGGGGCGCTGTCGATCTCCCGCGTCGCGCAGGTCGACAAACCGGGATACGCTGAGAAAGTCGCCAAGCGCTATGCCGATCGTCCCAAGAAGTAACTATCATCCCAAGCGGAGGTTCCGATGGCCACGTCTGTGAAGGCGTTCTTTGATCAGAAGGTTCCCGATGTCCTCAAGACCAGCCCCGAAAAGGCCAAGGACGTGGCGGCGATATACCTGTTCAAGATCAGCGGCGACGATGGCGGCACCTGGACCGTCGATCTGCTGTCGACGCCGCCCACCTGCGTGCAGGGCGCCGCGGGCACGCCCCAGTGCACCATCGAGGCCACGGATGCCGACTTTCGGTCAATGATCGACGGCGGCATGCAGGCGGCGATGACCCTTTTCTTCAGCGGCAAGCTGAAGGTGACCGGCGATCCCAACCTGGCCACCAAGCTGTCCAAGCTGCTGCAGATGGCCAGCTGAGCACCGCCGGCCCCCGCCGTTAACTAGCTGTGGCCGATCGGGCGCGGCGCTTCGTGCCCCAATGCGGCTCGAATCGCTGCTGCGCCCACGACGGTGCCCTTGCGAAAGAGCAGCAGCGCTCGCTCCAGCACGGCTTCCAGTTCGCGCAGGTTGCCGGGCCAGCTGTGCTCCTCCAGCTCGCGCACGGCGCTGTTGTCCAGCTCCAGGGCGGCGGTGCGTTCGTCGGGAGTCGCTCGCTGCATCTGCTCGCCGCTCATCAGCTCGAGATCCAGGCCCGCCTCGCGCAAGATCCGATTGCCCATCCACAAGGCGGCCGGGGCGATGTCCTCCGGACGTTCGCGCAGAGGCGGCAGCCACAGCACCACGCGCGCCAGGCGATAGTAAAGATCGTGGCGAAAACGTCCGGCCGCCACCTCGGCCGCAAGATCGCGATCCGACATGACGATGGCGCGCACGCGCAGGCGGCGGCGATGGCCGTTTTCGGCGCCGGCGCCGTTCGACCCGCCGTCGACCGTATCAATCGTTTCGATGACGCCGCTTTTCAGGATGCGCAACAAGGCCTCTTGCACCAGCGGCGCCAGCCCGGCCACCTCTTCGATCAGCAAGGCGCCACCGTCGGCACGCTGGGCGGCGCCCGGGCGTTTGCCGTCGCCGCACAATCGCAGCAGCGCCTCGCGCTCGGGGAAATTGGCGACGTCCAGGCGGACCAGGGGCGCGTCCGGCGAGATCAGGTGGTGCAGCGCACGCGCCAGACCCTCCTTGCCGGTGCCCGGCTCGCCCAGCAGCATCACGTTGGTGGGGAAGGGACGTTCTTGCAGTCGTTCAATGACGTCCAGGATGCGGGTCATCGCCGGGTGCGGCGCGGTCATGCGAATGAGCGCACCGATCCAGCGCGCGGCCGCCGGGTGCAGCGCGCTCAAGGTGGGCACACCTTTGCGACTGGCTCCCGAGGCCGGGCGTTTGGCGGCGCTGGTTGGCCGCCGACTGGACGGTCGGTTCTTCACCCGCGCTTGATGCCGAGCAACAGATCCATTGTTGCCTGATCAGCGGCCGGAAATCGGTACTTTTCAAACTCGCTGGACGCCACCCAGCGGACCTCCGCCACGCGCACCGCTTGCGGCTCGGCGTTGGCAGGGATGGTGGCTTGATAGAGGGCGAGGTCGACGGAATATCCGACGTAGTCGTGCGTGCGGCGGCCGATGCATGCGCCCACGTCGACTTCGACACCGACGCGCTCGCGCACTTCGCGCTTCAACGCCTGGGCGTCGGTTTCGCCTTCTTCGACGCGACCACCGGGAAACTCCCACAACCCAGGCAACACCGCCGACGGACGGCGTTGGGTGATGAGGTATCGTTCGTCGCGAGAGATGACGGCTGCAACAACCCTGAGGTGCGGAGCGGCCATGCCGAAGATGATAACCCCAAACCGTGGCGCGCGGGGAGACGGACTGGCGAGGAAGTTGCCGCCAACTAGCGCCCGGCGGAACGCGGCGCTTTCCGTGTGCTAGACCAGCGTCCATGACCAAACGCGTATTGCCTGCGGAGGCAGCCGAGCTGTTGAAACAGGGGTGGACCTATCTTGACGTCCGATCGGTTCCGGAGTTCGAGCAGGGACATCCCGCGGGGGCCGCCAACATTCCGCTGCTGAACGTGCAGGCCGGTCGCATGATGCCCAACCTCGATTTTCAGCGCGTCGTCGAGACCCACTATTCAAAAAACAGCCAGCTGGTGATCGGTTGCAAAAGCGGCGGGCGGTCGGCGCAGGCGGCCGCGTTGCTGGCCGCTGCCGGCTATACCAACGTCGTCGACATGCGCGGCGGTTTTGGCGGTGAACGCGACGGCATGGGCCGGGTGAGCTGCGCCGGCTGGGCCGAGGCCGGCCTTCCCACGGCGACCCAAGCCGAGACCGGCAAGAGCTACGCCGAATTGAGTCAGCAGAAGTAGTCGATCGCTACTCGGCGCTCACGGCGATGCCGTTTCGTTGGCAC
>JAXDMH010000047.1:0-6069 GCA_034666225.1 Myxococcales bacterium | reverse complement strand
AAACACCTCCGAGCCTTCCTGGCTAGCTGGAACACGAACCCGACCCCGTTCGTCTGGACGAAGACAGCGCACACAATCGTGCGCGACCACCGCAAGATGCTTGCCCGTATCTCGCGGGAGGCGCACTTGTGCCTAACGTAAAAATTTGGGCCAGGGATCGAACGCCAAGCCGCCGGCCTGGCAAGGCGCGAGGAGGAGTCGTACCCGTAGGTACGGTGACGACGAGCAACGCAGCCAGGGCGTCGGATCGGCGTTCCAGCCCTGGCCCAAATTCTTACGTGAGGCACTAGCGCGCACCATGCCCAGACGGAACGACATCAAGACGGTAATGCTGATCGGGTCCGGCCCGATCGTGATCGGGCAGGCGTGCGAGTTCGACTACTCGGGCACCCAGGGGGTCAAGGCGCTGAAGGAGGAGGGCTATCGGGTGGTGCTGGTGAATTCCAACCCGGCCACCATCATGACCGACCCCGACCTGGCCGACCGCACGTACGTGGAACCGCTGACCATCGACGTTCTGACCAGCGTCATCGAACGCGAGCGCCCGGACGCGCTGTTGCCCACGCTGGGCGGGCAGACCGCCCTGAACCTGGCCATCGAGCTGCACAAGGCCGGCGTGCTGGCCAAGTACGGCGTGCGCCTGATCGGCGCCCAGATCGAAGCCATTGAGAAAGCCGAGGACCGCGAGCTGTTCAAGCGCGCAATGCAAAAAATCGGCCTGTCGGTGCCTTTGTCCGGCTATGCCCACTCGCTGGCCGAGGCGCGAACGATCCAGGCCCAGCTGGCGGCCGACACCGGAACCGCCTATCCGGTGATCCTGCGCCCGTCGTTCACGCTGGGCGGCTCGGGCGCGGCCATCGCCTGGAACGCGCAGGAGTTCGACGACAAGGTGAACTGGGGCCTGCAGCAAAGCCCGCGCGGCGAGGTGCTGGTCGAGCAGTCGGTGCTGGGATGGAAGGAGTACGAGCTTGAAGTGATGCGCGACAGCGCGGACAACGCCGTCATCATCTGCTCGATCGAGAACTTTGATCCGATGGGCGTGCACACCGGCGATTCCATCACCATCGCCCCGGCCATGACCCTGACCGACAAGGAGTACCAGATCATGCGCGACGCCGCCCTGGCGGTGATCCGCGAGATCGGCGTGGAGACCGGCGGCTCGAACATCCAGTTCGCCGTCAACCCGCAGAACGGCAAGATGATCGTCATCGAGATGAACCCGCGCGTGTCGCGCAGCAGCGCCCTGGCGTCGAAGGCCACCGGGTTCCCCATCGCCAAGATCGCCACCAAGCTGGCCATCGGTTACACGCTGCCCGAGGTGCCCAACGACATCACCCGCGAGACGCCGGCCTGTTTCGAGCCGACCATCGATTACGTGGTGACCAAGGTGCCGCGGTTCGCCTTCGAAAAATTCCCCGGGGCCGACAGCGAGCTGGGCCCGCAGATGAAATCGGTGGGCGAGGTGATGGCCATCGGCCGCACCTTCAAGGAGAGTTTAGGCAAGGCGTTGCGGTCGCTGGAGATCGGCCGCTGGGGGCTGGATCTGGATCGCCCGCCGCCGCTGGAAGAGCTGAAGCGCGCCATCGTCCGCCCGGGGCCTGATCGCCTGTGGCAGCTGGCCGAGGCCATGCGGGCCGGGCTGTCCAACGCCGACGCCTTCGAGCTGACCAAGATCGATCCGTGGTTCTTGGCCCACCTGCGCGAGATGATCGACGACGACGAGTCGGCGCGGGAGGAAGGCGCCGCCCTGGGGGCCAAGGCGCTTGACGACGCGGCGGCGCTGGCCCGGCACAAGCGCCTGGGCATGTCGGACCGTCGCCTGATGAAGCTGTACGGCGTGTCGGAAGAGGCCGTGCGCCAGGCGCGCCTCAAGCATGGCATCCGTCCGGTCTTCAAACGGGTCGACACCTGCGCCGCCGAGTTCGAGGCGCAGACGCCGTACATGTACTCGACGTACGAGACGGCGACCGAAGAGACCGTGGACGGCAAGAAGGTGGTGGCGGTCGAGACCGAGTGCCGCCCGACGCAGAAGAAGAAGATCGCCATCCTGGGCGGCGGCCCCAACCGCATCGGCCAGGGGATCGAGTTCGATTACTGCTGTGTCCACGCCGTGCAGGCCCTGCGCGAAGACGGCTACGAGACCATCATGATCAACTGCAACCCCGAGACGGTGTCCACCGATTACGACACCGCCGATCGGCTGTATTTCGAGCCGCTCACGCGCGAGGACGTCCTGGAGATCCTGGACGCCGAAAAGCCGGAAGGGGTCATCGTCCAGTTCGGCGGGCAGACGCCGCTGCGTCTGGCGGTCCCGCTGATGAACGCGGGCATCAAGCTGCTGGGCACCAGCGCCGACGCCATCGACCGCGCCGAAGATCGCCAGCGCTTTGGCGAGCTGTTGCGCAAGCTGGACCTGCGGGCGCCGACCTGGGGAACGGCCAAGGGGCTGGCCGAGGCCCGCGAGATCGCCGATCGCATCGGCTATCCGGTGATGGTGCGGCCGTCGTACGTTCTGGGCGGGCGGGCCATGGAGATCGTCCACGATCGGTCGGGCCTGGCCGAGTTCGTGCTGACCGCCATGGAGGCCTCGCGCCGGGAGAGCCTGTCGGCGCAGGCCGGCGACGAGGACGCCCCCATCCTGATCGATCAGTTCCTGGCCGACGCCATCGAGGTCGACGTCGACGTCGTCGCCGACGGGACCGACCAGATCATCGGCGGCGTCATGGAGCACATCGAAGAGGCCGGCGTGCATTCGGGCGATTCGGCCTGCAGCTTGCCGCCCTTCTCGCTGCCGCCGGAGACCATCGAAGCGATCAAGACGCAGGCCAAGGCGCTGGCGCGCGAGCTGGGCGTGCGGGGCCTGATGAACGTGCAGTTCGCCGTGCCGCGCGACGGGCGTGGCATCTTCATCCTGGAGGTGAACCCGCGCGCCTCGCGCACGGTGCCGTTCGTCTCCAAGGTGACGGGCGTGCCACTGGCCAAGGTGGCGGCGCGCATCGCCGTCGGCAAGACGCTGAAGCAGATGGGTATCCGCGAGGTCAATCCCAAGCACGTCGCCGTCAAGGAAGCGGTCTTCCCCTTCGCCAAGTTCGCCGGCGTCGACACCATCCTGGGCCCCGAGATGCGATCCACCGGCGAGGTGATGGGGATCGACCGCAGCTTCGCCGCCGCCTTCGGCAAGAGCCAGATCGGCGCCGGGACGAAACTTCCCAGCGGCGGGCGGGTCTTCCTGTCGGTGCAGGACAGCGACAAGGCGGGCGCGGTGGCGGTGGTCAAGGGGCTCAAGGACCTGGGCTTTGACGTGGTGGCCACCACCGGCACGCACGCCTACCTGGCCTCGGTGGGCGTCGAGGTGGAACGCGTGAACAAGGTGCGCGAGGGGCGCCCCCACTGCGTCGACCGCATGCTGGACGGCGACATCCAGATCGTCGTCAACACCACGGCCGGCGCCGTGGCCATCAAGGATTCTTTCCCCATCCGCCGTACCGCCCTGGTGCGCGGGATCCCGTACTACACGACGCTGTCCGCGGCGCGCGCCATGGTGGGCGCCCTGGCCGAGCTGCGCTCGGGACGCATGGGCGTCCGTTCACTGCAGGAGTACCAGTCCGATGGCTAAATATCCGATGACGCCGCGGGGGCAGCAGTCCCTGCGCGAAGAGCTGAAACACCTGCGCGAGGTCGAACGCCCCAAGAACGTCCTGGACATCGAAGAGGCGCGCGCCCACGGCGACCTGCGCGAGAACGCCGAGTTTCACGCCGCCAAGGAAAAACAGTCCTTCATCGAAGGACGCTCGCGCGACATCGATTCAATCCTGGCCCAGGCCGAGGTCATCGACCCATCCAAGCTGTCGGGCGAGCGCGTGGTCTTCGGGGCCACCGTCAAGCTGATCGACACCGACAGCGGCGACGAGACGACCTACACGATCGTTGGCGACTATGAAGCCGACATCAAGCTAGGGCGCATCGCCATCTCGGCCCCGCTGGCCCGCGCCATCATCGGCCGCGACGTGGGCGACACCGTCACCATCCGCACCGGCAAGGGAACGCGCGAGTACCAGGTGGGCGCGGTCCGCTTCGAACCGCAAAACGACTAGCCGCCGGATTCGGCGGTAACGGCGTCCGCGGCGCTGTCCAGCGGGGCGTCCGCCGCGCTGTCTGCCGCGGCGTCCTCGGGCGCGGTTTCGGCGGCGGCGTCCGGGGCCTCGGGCGCGGCTTCGGCGGCGGATTCCACCAGCAGGTCGGAGGTCACGTCGGTGGGAAGGTCGGAAGAGGCAACCTCGGCGGCCAGATCAGCGGGCGTGCCGCTGTCGATGTTGCCGATGCTGTTGGGGAGGATACAGATACCGCCGGAGGAATCGGCGGATTTTTGACCGCACAGGTATCCGTCCTGGCAGTCGCGGTCGACCTCGCAACGCTCGCCGGCGCCCTGTTTGCAACCTGAAGAACCCAGGGCGGCGGCAAAGGCGAAGACGGCCAGAAGGCTTGAAGGTCTATCCATGAGAGACGGTTGGGTTAACACGTGAGTTGAGATTCGTAAAGCGATGCTCCTGGTTGCCCGCAAATTGCGCTAGCGTGCGTTTCACCATGGGCACCTCCCCTGTCGCGCGGCGAAGAACGCGCCTCCTCCTTCCGTTTGTCGCCTTCTTTTTCGCTCTGCCGACCGCCACCCCCCAGGCGGCCAGCAAGAAAAACGCCGCCGAAAAAGAGGCGCAGGCCTTTCTGGACGCGGTGACGCCTTTGCTGTTGCCGGCCGCCACCACCTTCTCGCAGGTCGACTGGACCGCGGCCACCGACGCCACGCCCGAGCACATCGCCGAGCGAACCGGCGCCGGCCGCATCACCGCCGCGTTGACCGGCTCCAAGCTGATCATCGATCGAAGCAAGGAGCTGCTGTCTCGGGCCAAGGACCTGGACGATCTGACGGTGCGCCAGCTGCGACGGCTGCAGCTGGGCGCCGCCGAAAATCCCGCCACCATCCCCGACGTGGTGGCCAAGCGGGTGGCGGCGGAATCGAAGCAGGCCGGCCTGCTGGACAGCTATACCTTCTGCCTGCAGCCCGCGCCCGGCGGACGCTGCGCCCACCCCACCACGGCGAACGAGATCGACAACCTCCTGCGCCGGTCCCGCAATCTGCCCGAGCGACAGAAGGTGTGGAACGTGTCGAAGGAGATCGGGCGCGCCCTGAAACCCGGCCTGGTCGAGCTGCAGACGCTGCGCAATCAGGTGGCGCGCGAGATGGGGTACCGATCGTACTTTGCCCTGCAGGTCGCCGATTACGACATGTCCGTCGACGAGATGATGGCGCTGCTGGACGAATCGCTCGAGACCACGCGCCCGCTGTTCGACGGGCTGCACTGTTTCGCCAAGAACAGCCTGGCCACCCGGTTCAAGCGCCCGGTGCCAAAGCTGATCCCGGCCCACTGGCTGGGCGACCGGTGGGCCCAGACCTGGCCCGGCCTGGTCGAGGAAGTGAATCTGGATGCGCTGTTCAAGGGCGCCGCGCCCGAGACCATCGTCAAGAGCGCGGAGAGCTTTTACGTGTCGATGGGATTTCCCAAGCTGCCGGCGACGTTCTGGACCGCGTCCGATCTCTACCCGGTGCCGCGGACGTCGACGCGCAAGAAGAACGCCCACGCCTCCGCCTGGCACATCGATCACGCCCTGGATATTCGCTCGCTGATGAGCGTCGAGCCGAACGCCCAGTGGTTCGACACCGCCCACCACGAGCTGGGCCACGTCTACTACTTCCTGTCGTACAGCACGCCCGACGTTCCGCTGCTGCTGCGGGAGGGAGCGAACCGCGCCTTTCACGAAGCGATCGGCGAGCTGGGCGCGCTGGCCAGCCAGCAGACGCCGTACCTGATCAAGGTCGGCGTGCTGCCCGAAGGCAAGGAGCCCGACCCCACGCGCTGGCTGCTGCAGTCAGGCCTGGAGTCGATCGTCCTTCTGCACTGGGCGGCCGGCACCATGAGCCACTTTGAACGCGAGCTGTACGAAGGCGATCTGCCACCCGCCGACTGGCAGAAGCACTGGTGGGGCGCCGTCGCCCAGTATCAAGGCGTCGCCCCG
>JAXDMH010000046.1:0-20769 GCA_034666225.1 Myxococcales bacterium | reverse complement strand
CCGGATCGCCAATCGCTCGCCCGTGATAACGTGGCGGCGATGCGGGTGCTGGATTGGCAGGCTCCGGAGGTTGACGAGGGGCAGGCCAGCGCGCTCGCGGCGGAGATCGGGGTGCGGCGGCTGACGGCGCGGATCTTGATCTCGCGCGGGCTGGCGCAACCGGCGCTGGCGGCGCGGTTTCTGGCTCCAAAGCTGGCCGATCTGCGGCCCCCGACGGGGATGGCGGATCTGGATCGGGCGCTGACACGGATTGTGGCGGCGCTGGACGGAAAGCAGCGGATCGGGATCTTCGGCGACTACGACGTGGACGGAGTGACGACGGCGGCCATTCTGGCTTCGGCGCTGCGGGCGTTCGGCGGCGAGGTCATCCCGCGTGTGGCCAGCCGACAGGCGGGATACGGCCTGGGCGTGGCGGACGTGGCACGTTTTGCCGACGACGGCTGCGCGGTGGTGATCACGGGCGACTGCGGGACAAGCGATTTCGAAGCGCTGTCGCTGGGGCGGGAGCGGGGCCTGGACATCATCGTCATCGACCATCACCAGATTCCGTCGGGTGAATCGCTGGCCTTTGCCCTGATCAACCCTCATCGCGCCGACGATCGGTTCCCCTTCAAAGGCCTGGCATCGTGCGGAGTGGCTTTTTACCTGGCGGCGGCCCTGCGTTCGCATCTGCGCGATCGGGGCGCCGCCTTCGATCCGCGCGAGTTGCTGGACCTGGTGGCGCTGGGCAGCGTGGCGGACATGGTGCCGCTGGTCGATGAAAACCGGATCCTGGTCGCCGCCGGTCTGCGGGTTCTGAGCGCCCGCAAGCGACCGGGGATCGCTGCCCTGTGCGAGGCGGCCAAGATCGATGACGGACCCCTTGACGCCGAGGACATCAGCTTTCGTCTGGCGCCGCGGCTGAACGCCGCCGGTCGACTGGGGGAAGCGCAGCTGGCCCTGGACGTCCTGCTGGCCGCCAACGCCGAGGACGCCCGGCGATTGACGGCCGAGCTGGACGATCGCAACCGCGAACGGCAGCGCATCCAAGAAGGCGTCTGGCTGGCGGCCCTGGAAGTCGCCGAGGGACACACCAACGACGCCGCGCTGGTGGTGGGCGCCGAGGGCTGGCATCCCGGCGTGGTGGGGATCATCGCCGCCAAGTTGGTTGAGAAGTTCGCACGTCCGGTGGTGGTGATCGGGTTCGAGAATGGTCAGGGGCGTGGATCAGCCCGGACCATCCCGGGGTTCAATCTCTACGAAGCGCTGGTCGAGTGCCGCGGCCACCTCACCCGGTTTGGCGGTCACGCCGCGGCGGCGGGGATGAGCCTGGCATTCGATCAGCTGGGTGACTTTCGCCGCACCTTCGTGGCCCACGCCCAGCGCGCCCTGCAGTCGCCCGTGGCTCGCACGGTCGCCGTCGACGCGGTGATCGATCTCGGCGATCTGGATGCGAACATGGCCGAGGACCTGGGTCGCCTGGCCCCCTTCGGGGCCGCCAATGCCGAGCCGCTGCTGGCCTTTGCCGGGGTGACGGCGCAGTCGACGCGGCGGGTGGGGCAGGGGCATCTGCAGCTGACCCTGGCTCATCGCGGCTCGCTCAGCGACGCCATCGCTTTCGGAATGGCCGACCGCGATCCTGGCAGCGGGACCAGCATTGACGTGGTGGCCACCGCCGAACTGGACACGTACCGGGGAGCCCGCCGCACGCGGCTCAAGATCCGGCATCTTCACACCAGCAGGCCGGTTTGATCGAACAGGAACAGCCGTCATGGAACGCACGCATCCACATTCCGGTGAAGAGCCGGCCGCGGAAAAACCGCGGCAGGTCTTGTCGTTGCTGCCGCGCCGCAACCTGCGGCGCGCGCTCTTTCTGTTGCTCGCCCTGCTGGCGGTGCTGGCCATCAAACATGCCGGCGGCAACTTCGGTCACCTCTTCGATGCGTTCGGTCCCACGGGCGGCGCAGCGGCGCCCACGCCGTCAGGGAACGATCGTTCGTATCACCTGCGCGTCACGCCGCCGCCCTGACTGACGGTCACAGCTTGCGGTGACGCAGGCAGGGGAGGCTGCTGCGCACGCGGTCTTGATAGGCGAAGTCCAGGCGGGCGAGGGCGAACCCTTCATGGTCGCCACACTCGGCGATGACCGCTCCCCAGGGATCGGCGATCAAGGCATGGCCATAGCTGAACCGTTTGCCGCCGTGCCATCCAAACTGCGCCGGCGCGATCACGAACACCTGATTTTCCACGGCGCGCGCCCGCAGTAAAAGGTGCCAGTGATCTTTGCCGGTTTCGCGCGTGAACGCCGACGGAACGGCGATCATGCGCGCCTGCTGCTCGCCCAGGCGCCGAAACAGCTCCGGGAAGCGCAGGTCGTAGCAGATGGTCAGCCCCAGCCCGCCCCAGGGCGTCTCGGCCAGGACCACGTCGTCACCGGCGTCGACGGATTCCGATTCGCGGAACTGCATGCCGCCCGGCACGTCGACGTCGAACAGGTGGACCTTGCGATAGCGGGCCACGATGGAGCCCCGGGGATCCAGCAGAACGGAGGTGTTTCGAATGCTGCCTGGCCGCAGCCCCTTTTCCGGGAAACCGCCCAGCAACAGCCAGACCGACGTCCTTCGCGCCAGGTCGCGCATGGCGGTCAAGATAGGCCCGGTGGCGTCGTCAGCGGTCGATTCGGCGATGGCGGCGCGGTGGTCCCGATCGCTGCCCAGAAAGGCGAAATTTTCCGGGAGGCCCACAAACTCGGCGCCGGACGCCCGCGCGTCGGTCACCAAGGCGTCGCAACGGGCCAGATTCTGCGCGACGTCATCGGTCGACGTCAGCTGGACGGCGGCTGCCACAAGTGGGGTCATCGGCGCTGTAACCTAGCACGGTGTGACGATCCGGAAGGCCATTGCGCGGGAACAAAAAACCAGCGACGGCAACACGTTAGGGCTCAATTCCCCTCCCGTTCCCTCCCTTGCGCCCCTGAGATCAGCGTGTTATAAACCGCGCTCTGAAATTTTGCGCTTCCGCCTAGCAAAGGTGGGCCGCGAGCCCGCCTTTTTTATTGTCCGAAACAGAACGAAACAATTGGATGCGAAAGGAGATACAAGACTTGTGGACGCTGGCTGAGCCCTACGTCAACGACGCGGGGTTCGATTTGGTGGAGGTCCAATCGGGGCGAGAAGCCTCGGGTTGGGTCGTGCGCCTGTTCATCGACCGACTCCCTTCGGCCGAGAGCGACAGCCCTGCCAATTCCGCGACCATCTGTCACGAGGACTGCGAACGGGTCAGCCGGGACATTTCGGCGGCCCTAGACGTGGCGGACCTGATCCCCCACGCGTATCAACTGGAAGTCAGCTCGCCAGGGCTTGATCGGCCCCTTCGGCGAGAGCGAGATTTTGCTCGGTTTGCGGGACGGAGCGCGCGCATTCGGCTCTCGGAGGGCGTGGAGGGGAGACGCAATTTCTCCGGTACGCTTCGCGGGGCCCATGATGGCCTCGTGGAGATCGAGTGTGATGGCCGGTCTTACCAGCTTCCCATCTCCGGGGTTATGCAAGCGAAGCTTGTTCCGGATTGGGAGGCAGAATTCCACCGGAGCGCTTCATGAATGAAGGTGCGGCCTTAGGCCTGGTCCTCGATCAGGTTTCCAAAGATAAGAACATCGACCGCCAGGTGCTGGTGGAGACGCTGGAGCAGGCGATTCTGACCGCCGCCAAGAAGGCGTTCGGAATGCACCGCGAGATGGAGGCGAAGTTCAACGAGGAGACCGGGCGGGTTGATCTGTTCCAGATCATCATCATCGCCGAACAGGTGACCCCCGGCGCCGAAGGGCGGGAGATCTCCCTCGAGGACGCCACGCGGTTCGGGCTGAAGGCCGAGGCGGGAGACGAGCTGCTCTTCCAGATATTCTTCGACGAGAAGGATCAGGCCAAGGCCGAGGAGCAGGACGCCAAGTACGGCGAGCTTCTGAAGCTGAACCGGGCCTGGAAGGGGTTCGGCCGCATCGCCGCCCAGACCGCCAAGCAGGTCATCCTGCAGCGCGTGCGCGAGGCCGAGCGTGAGAACGTCTTCAATCAATACAAGGACCGCCGCGGCGAGCTGATCTCCGGCATCGTGCGCCGCTTTGAACGCGGCAACATTGTCGTCGATCTGGGCGGGGCCGAAGCGATCCTGCCGGTGCGCGATCAGGTGCCGCGCGAGTCATACCGGGCCGGCGACCGCATCGTCGCCTACGTGGTGGACATCGACAAGACGGCGCGCGGTCCGCAGATCATCCTGTCGCGGACGCACAAGGGCCTCCTGGAAAAGTTGTTCGAGATGGAGGTCCCGGAGATCTACGAGAAGATCGTGCGCATCGAGGCATCGGCGCGCGAAGCCGGGGCGCGGTCGAAGATCGCCGTCAGCTCGCGCGATCGCGACGTCGATCCGGTGGGCGCCTGCGTGGGCATGAAAGGCTCGCGCGTCCAGGCGGTCGTCCAGGAGCTGCGCGGCGAGAAGATCGACATCGTTCCCTATGACGCCGATCCGGCGCGCTTTGTCTGCAACGCCATCGCGCCCGCCGAGGTGGCGCGCGTGATCATCGACGCCGGCAGCCACACGATGGAGCTGATTGTCCCCGACGATAAGCTGTCGCTGGCCATCGGCAAGAAGGGGCAGAACGTCCGGCTGGCATCGCAGCTGACCGGGTGGCGCATCGACATTCACTCGGAGACCAAGGTTCGCGAGATGGAGCAGCGGTCGCGCCAATCGATGGCCGCCATCGAGGGCGTGGGGACCGAGCTGGCCGAGACGCTGTTCAAGCTGGGCTGGCGGTCGGCCGCCGACGTGGCCAACGCCAAGGTCGATGAGATTGCCTCAGTCCCGGGATTGGGGGGCGCCGAGTCGGCGCAGAAGATCATCGCGGCGGCGGGTACGGCCGCCGAGATCGAGCGGCGCGTGCGCGCCGAGGAAATGGCTCGCGCGGCAGCAGCCGCGGCGGAGGGCGAGAGTGCTGCCGCTGCTGGTGCTGAACCGCCCGCGGCCGCCGGCGCCGCCGAGCGACCGACGGGGGGACCCTGAGGAATGACGAATGTGGATGACAGGGGGACACTGTGGCGACTCCTGTTCGTACCTGCGTCGGATGGCGGAAGGCGGCACCGGCCGCGGAATTGGTGCGCCTGGTGCTGATCGACGGTCGTGTTCAGCCGTGGCAGCCGTGGCAGCCGTGGATGGACCAGCGGCCAAAGGGCCGCGGCGCCTCCATTCACGGGCAGGCGTCATGTGTCAGGGCAGCTTTAAAAAGCGGGGCGTTTGCCCGGGCGTTTCGCGCGAAAATCGAAGATTTGGCCAGCTTGGAACCAGACTCACTCTTGCCGCTGCTGATGGCAGCGACGATTAGGAAAACACCATGATCGGAAGTGGGTACGAACGCAGGTCGGAAGGTTCCTCCAACGCGCCAGAGGCGCCGTCGGGTCCCAAGGTTCGCGTATATGAGATGGCGAAAGAGCTGGGCATCGCCAATCGCGACCTGGTCACGAAGATCCGCGCCATGGGGATCGAGGTGGCCAATCACATGTCGCACCTTGAACCGGGCGAACTGGATCGCATTCGCCGGTCGCTTGATCGGGAACGGCAGGAGAGCCTGGTCGAAGAGCGACTGAACGACACCGTCATTCGTCGTCGATCAAAAGGTGCGCCGCCTGCACCGGCTGCCCGGCCCTCGGCACCGGCGGCTCCGGCTGTCACGGCCCGGGCGGCGACTCCGGCAACGCCCACGCCGCCGATGACGACCCCGGCGCAGGTGGTTCGGTCGCGTGACACGCAAGAGGCGCCGTCGGCGCCCCCTCCCGTCGCTGCGCCGGCGAAGGCGCCGGCGTCCGACAGGGAAAAGCACGAGCCGGCGGTCGCGGCCGCGCCACCCGTGGCGGCGCCCAAGGTTGCTGCCTCCGCCGATTCACCTTCACCCGCATCGGGTGAATCCCGTCCGCCGCGCGAGATTCCCATCGCGGCGCGATCGGTGCCGTCCACCTCGGCGCCATCTTCCACGCCGGCTCCGACCGCTGCGACGGCCGCTGCGCCGACAGCGACGGCTCCCGCGGCGGCGGCTGCCGCCTCGACCCCAGGCCTGCCGCCGATTGTTCGCCAGATCCCCAGCCCGGTGGTGACAGGCTCCGCCGCCACCGGCGCCTTCATCCAGCTGCCGGGAATGGCGCCCCGAGGCGAGCCGGGCGTGCCCAAGATCGAGATCAAGGATCGCGACGAGGAGCTTCGCCGTCTGGGCCGCACCGGCCTTATCAACCGAACGCCGGCCACGGGACGCGATCGTTATGGACGGGCTGCCTTTGGAACGCCGGGACAGCGTCCGGGCGCGCCGCCGCGTAAGAGGGTCGCCGCCGCCGGCAAGAAGATCAAACAGACCCAGATCACCACGCCCGCCGAGCACAAGCGCGTGGTGCGCATGGCCGACACCATCGCCGTGTCGGACCTGGCCCAGAAGATGGGCATCAAGGGCAAAGAGGTCATCAAGAAGCTGTGGGCCCTGGGGATGATGGGAGTGAACATCAACCAGGACATCGACATGGACACGGCGACGCTGATCGCGACGGAGTTCGGATACCAGATCGAGTCGACGGCGTTCAACGAGGAAGAGGTCCTGACCGAGACCGAGACCGCCGACAATCCTGAAGACCTGGTTCCGCGCGCGCCGGTGGTCACCATCATGGGCCACGTCGACCACGGCAAGACGTCGTTGCTGGACGCCATCCGCAAGGCCAACGTGGCCGGCGGCGAGGCGGGCGGCATCACCCAGCACATCGGCGCCTACAAGGTCCACGGGGATCGCGGGGACGTCGTTTTCCTGGACACCCCCGGCCACGAAGCCTTCACCGCCATGCGCGCCCGCGGCGCCCAGATGACCGACATCGTCGTGCTGGTGGTGGCCGCCGACGACGGGCCGATGCCGCAGACCATCGAGGCCATCAACCACGCCAAGGAAGCTGACGTGCCGATCGTCGTGGCGATCAACAAGATCGACAAGCCGGGCGCCAACCCCGATCAGATCCGCAACAAGCTGTCGGAGCACGGCCTGGTGTCGGAAGAGTGGGGCGGCAGCACCATCTTCGTGAACGTGTCGGCCAAGACCAAGGAAGGCATCGACAAGCTGCTGGAGATGCTGGCCCTGCAGTCCGAGGTGCTGGAGCTGAAGGCCAACCCGAACCGCGCCGCCAAGGGGCACGTGGTCGAGGCGCGGCTGGACCGTTCGCGCGGCCCGATCTCGACGATCCTGGTCGAGGAGGGGACCATGCGCCTTGGCGATCTGATCGTCGCCGGCGAGTTCTCCGGCAAGATCCGGGCGATGCTGGGCGACAAGGGGCAGGCCCTCACCGAGGCGGGTCCCTCGACGCCCGTCGAGGTGCTGGGCATCGACGGCGTTCCCGACGCGGGCGAGATCTTCAACGCCGTCTCCGACGAGAAGGCGGCCAAGGGGCTGGTCGAGCACCGGCGCGATGCGCGACGCAAGAAGGACATCGCCGGCTCGGCGCGCGTGTCGCTGGAGAACATCCTCGACAAGATCAAGGCGGGCGAGGTCAAGGAGGTCAAGATCGTCCTCAAGGCCGACGTGCAGGGCTCGGTCGAGGCGGTGTCCAACGCGCTCAGCAACCTGTCGACCGAAGCCGTCGGCGTGAACGTCATCTCCACCGGTGTCGGTGGCATCACCGAATCCGACGTCAGTCTGGCCAAGGCGTCGTCGGCGGTCATCATCGGGTTCAACGTCCGCCCCGCCGGCAAGTCGCAGCAGCTGGCCGAGCAAGAAGGCGTCGACATCAAGCTGTACCAGATCATCTACGAGGCCCTGGACGACGTGAAGAAGGCCATGGTGGGCATGCTGGCCCCGGTGCTGCGCGAGAAGGTGATGGGCAAGGCGGAGGTTCGCCAGGTCTTCACCATCCCCAAGGCGGGTACCATCGCCGGCAGCTTCGTCACCGAGGGCAAGATCACCCGCAAGGCTCAGGTGCGCGTCATTCGCGATTCGGTGGTCGTCTTCACCGGCAAGGTTGGTTCGCTGCGCCGGTTCAAGGACGACGCCAGCGAGGTAGCCCAGGGATATGAATGCGGCATCTCGGTCGAGAACTACGGAGATCTCAAGGAAGGCGACATTATCGAAGCGTTCGACATCGAGTCGGTGGCTCCCACGCTGGAGAATCCCACTGGACAAGGTGGCAAGCGCTGACCGACGATCGCGGTCGTGACCGTCGGCATCGCTCGCCTCACGCTGCACATCGCTGGCAGCCGTTCGCTCAAGGACAAGCGGATGGTGGTCAGGCGGGTCAAGGATCTCGTGCGGGACAAGTTCAACGTGTCGATCGCTGAAGTGGGCGACAACGACATCTGGCAGCGGGCGGTGCTGGGCATCGTCCTTTGCGGCAATGAAGGACGATTCGTGGAATCGTCGCTGGACGAGGTGCTGCGATTTGTGCGCAGCAAGGCCGACGTCACCGGCGAAGAGCGCGAGATGCAGACCTTCGACGAGACCACGCTTGGCAAAGACCTGCGCCACTGGGAAGGGTAACAGGGGGTCACAGTCGTGTCGCAGCGAACGGAACGCGTGGCGGGTGAGGTGCGGGCCATCATCGGCGAGCTGCTCGCCCGCCAGGAGATCAAGGACCCGCGCGTGCAAAAGGCGGGGATCATCACCGTGACGCACGTGCGAATCACGGGGGACCTGCGCCAGGCGCGGGCGTTGTTCACCGTGCACAACGCCGGCGCCGCAGAGCTGGACCACGTTCGTGAGGGGCTGGACCATGCCAGCGGCTATTTTCGCCACGCCATCGCACGGCGCCTTCGCCTCAAGGTCACCCCGGCGTTGAGCTTCGAGGTCGACCAGGTCTTCGAGAAAGCAACGCGCATCGAGCATCTCCTGCAGGAGATCGCCGCCGAGGCGCCGGCTGCGGCACCGAGCGCGGAAGCGGATGCCCAAGGGGCTGCCGATGCCGACGCCGAGGTCGACCAAGCGGCGTCCGAAAGCGCCGACGACGACCGCGATCGGTGAACGTCATGGACGGCGTGCTGGTGGTGGACAAGCCGCGCGGGATGACGTCGTTCGATGTGGTCCGCCAGCTCAGGCACGCCTCGGGCGTTCGCCGCGTCGGTCACGGCGGCACGCTGGATCCCATGGCGACCGGCGTTCTTCCGGTTTGCCTGGGCGAGGCCACCAAGCTGGCGCAGTTTCTGCTGGACGCCGACAAGGTCTATGACGCGACCATCTGCTTTGGCGTCGAGACCGACACCTACGACGCCGACGGCGTAGAGACCCGACGCAGCGACGCCAGCGGCGTCACCGAGGCGCAGGTCGTGGCGGCGCTGCCTGCCTTTCGTGGCGCCATTCGCCAGAAGGCGCCCGCCTACTCGGCGCTGAAGCGCGACGGCGAGCCGCTGTACGCCTATGCGCGCCGGGGCGAGGCCGTCGACCCTCCGGAGCGCACGGTGGTCGTTCATGAGCTGGCGCTGGCGGGTTTCGACGGGCCGGGCGCGGTGGCGGTCCGCGTCCGCTGCTCCAAGGGAACGTACATTCGCTCGCTGGCGTTCGATCTGGGGCGGGCGCTGGGACCGGGGGGGCACCTCACGGCCCTGCGACGAACGCGGTCAGGGCCCTTCGCCATCGAGTCGGCGCGTCCGCTGGCGGAGCTGGTGGCAGCCCTGCGGGCGCCGGGCGGGGCGCCGCTGGCCTTGATTGGATTAGCCCAGGCGCTCGGTCATCTGCCGCGGCTGCCAGTAGACGCCTCGTCGGCGCTGGCTGTGCGTCAGGGCAAGCCGGTTGCATGGTCGGTCCTGGTGGGCGCGGCCGAGGCCACCTCCGAGGCCATCGACGACAGGTTCCAGGGCCGGTTCCAGCTCGTGGCGCCTGGTGGCGGACTGCTGGCCGTGGCCGAGCGCGGCCCTGACGGAATGGTCCGCAGCCTGCGCGTCTTCAATGATGTGCAGACATCGGCAGAATCAGGAAAAAGAGCCTCGGTCTGATTGACTCGGTGGGCATTTTCTGGGAGATTCGGGCACCTCAAAAACAAGCAAAAGCAAAGAAGAACGGAAAGATAGAAATGGCTCTCGCAGCAGAACGCAAGTCCGAAGTGGTTCAGAAATTCGCCCGCAAGCCGGGCGACACGGGCTCTCCCGAGGTTCAGATCGCGCTCCTTTCCGAGCGCATCACGTACCTGACCGAGCACTTCAAGGTCCATGTCAAAGACCATCACTCGCGCCGGGGCTTGCTGATGCTGGTCGGCCAGCGGCGACGATTGTTGGACTATTTGAAGAGCAAGAACGTCGACCGCTATCGGACCGTGATTCAGTCGCTCGGCATTCGGAAGTAGCAGGCATTCGGCAGAAACAATCTGGCGAGCCTGCGGTCCATTTAGTCGGGCTGGGGGCTCGTCCCAACCGGCCGCTGCGTCGGTATTCATCCTTTTTCCCGCAGGTCCAGGCCACCACCGACTGAGCCTGGACCGGCGAGAAGAGGGACGAAACGTCGCCGCTGCCGTCAAAGGAGCGCGACATGTTCGTTCGTGAAGGAGTCAGTTTCGGTGGCAAGGAATTGACCATCGAGACCGGCCGGATGGCCAAGCAGGCCGACGGTTCGGTGGTGGTTCGTTATGGTGACACCATGGTGCTGGTCACCGCGGTGGCATCGACCAATGTCAGACCCGGCATCGATTTCATGCCGCTGACCGTCGACTATCTGGAAAAGACGTCGGCGGCCGGACGCATCCCGGGCGGGTATTTCAAGCGGGAAGGGCGGATGACGGAGGTGGAAATTTTGACCTCGCGGCTCATCGATCGTCCGTCACGCCCGTTGTTCCCCAAGGGATGGCGGTTTGATTCGCAGGTGATCGCCATGGTGGTGTCGACGGATCGCGAGAATCCGTCCGACGTGCTGGCCATGACCGGCGCCTCCTGCGCCCTGCACATCAGCGACATCCCCTGGGCCGGACCGTACGCCGGCGTGCGCGTCGGCCGCCTCAACGGCGAGTTTGTGATCAACCCGACGTTCGCCCAGCGGACCGAGGCGGACATCGACCTCATCGTCGCGGCCAGCCGCGACGCCATCGTGATGGTGGAAGGGGCGGCGTCCGAGGTGTCCGAGGACGCCCTGATCGACGCGCTGATGTTCGCGCACAAGGCGGCGCAGCCGCTGCTGGATCTGCAAGACAAGCTGCGCGCGGCGGTGGGACGGCCCAAGCGCGAGTTCTCGCCGCCGGCCAAGGACCCGGTGATCGTCGAGCGCGTGGCAGGACTGGCCAACGAGAAGATCCAGGCCGCCATGTCCATCCGCGAGAAGCATGCCCGCTATTCGGCGCTGGACGCCGCCGGCTCGGAGACCGAGAAGGCGCTGGCCGGCGACTTTCCGGATCGGGCGCCCGAGGTCAAAGAGGCCTACGAATCGGCCAAGAAAAAGCACCTGCGCGAGCTGGTGCTGGCCACCGGGCGTCGCATCGACGGTCGGGCCCCGGCGGACATCCGCGCCATCACCTGCGAGGTCGGCATCCTGCCGCGCACGCACGGGTCGGCGCTGTTCACGCGCGGCGAGACCCAGGCTCTGGTCACCACCACGCTGGGGACCAGCCAGGACGCGCAGCACATCGAGGCGATCATCGGCGACATCGAGAAGCGCTTCATGCTGCACTACAATTTCCCGCCCTTCTCGACGGGCGAGGTCAAGCCGTTGCGCGGCGCCAGCCGTCGCGAGACCGGCCACGGCAACCTGGCCGAGCGGGCGCTGTCGCGTATCCTGCCCCCGGAAAAAGACTTCCCGTACACCATCCGCATCGTGTCGGAGATCCTGGAGTCGAACGGCAGCTCGTCGATGGCGTCGGTCTGCGGCGGCACGCTGTCGCTGATGGATGCAGGCATTCCGGTGAGGACGCCGATCGCCGGCATCGCCATGGGCCTGATCAAGGAGGGCGATCGCGTCGCCGTGCTGTCGGACATCCTCGGCGATGAAGATCATCTGGGCGACATGGACTTCAAGATCTGCGGGTCGAAGACCGGCGTCACCGCCGTGCAGATGGACATCAAGATCCAGGGGCTGACCCGGGAGATCCTGGAGACGGCGCTGCGCCAGGCCCGGGAGGGGCGGCTGTTCATTCTCGGCAAGATGGCCGAGGCGCTGGCCGGTCCGCGCGAGGAGATGTCGCGGTACGCGCCGCGCATCCACACGCTGCGGGTCAAGCCGGATCAGATCCGGGAGATCATCGGCCCGGGCGGCAAGACCATCCGGGGCATCACCGCGCAGACCGGCGTGGCCATCGAGGTCGAGGACGACGGGACGGTGCACATCGCCTCGCCGGACGGCATCGCCGTGCAGAAGGCCATCGACATCATCAAGGGCCTCACCACCGAACCCGAGGTGGGCGAGTTCTATATGGGCGTGGTGCGCCGCCTGGCCGAGTTCGGCGCCTTCGTCGAGATTCTGCCCGGCACCGACGGACTGGTGCACATCAGCGAGCTGGACGACAAGCGCGTGCGCGCCGTCCAGGACGTCTGCAAGGAAGGCGACGAGATGGTCGTCAAGGTCATCGGCATCGACCGCGCCTCAGGCAAGATCCGCCTGTCGCGCCGCGAGGCCATGGGCAAGACGCCGGACGTCGTTCACAACTTCCGAGTCGTCGCCGCTTCGTAACGTGAGCGGGCCGCTGCTTCGATATCGCAAGCTGCGGCCCGCCGCGCTGGCGCCCCGGTACATGTCCGAGGGCGCCGCGGGGATGGATCTGGCGTCGGCGACGGAGGAGCCTGTGGTTCTTGAGCCGGGGGCGCGCCTGGGTGTGCCGACCGGGCTGGCTCTGGAGATTCCGGTCGGGTTCGAAGGGCAGGTGCGGCCTCGGTCGGGGCTGGCCCTGCGCGTGGGCGTCACCATCGTGAACGCCCCTGGCACCATCGACAGCGACTATCGGGGCGAGCTGGTGGTGTTGCTGGTCAACCTGGGCCGCGAGCCGCACGTGATCAACCCCGGTGACCGCATCGCCCAGCTGGTGATCGCCCCGGTGACACGCGTCGAGGTCGCCGAGGCCGACTCCCTGACCGACACGACGCGCGGTACCGGCGGTTTCGGCCACACCGGGAGGTAGCTCAGCCTCGCCCACCGGGGAGAGGCCGGCGACGGAGGTCGCCGGGCGAGGGGAGCCACGCGCTTGTCACAAAGAGACTGATTGCGTCTGGCGCCGGCTTGGATAATTATTCACGGTATGGATAGTCAGGCCGTTCGGGTGGGCATCGTCGGCGTCTCCGGGTACTCGGGGATGGAGCTGGCGCGCATTCTGTCCCAGCACCCGCGCCTGCGCGTCGCCTTCGCCGTCAGCGACAAATGGGCCGGTCGAACGCTGGGCGATTGTCTGCCGGTGGCCGAACCAACGGCGTCGCTGACCGTGCAGTCGCAGGCGGAGGGGGGCAAGTTGCTGGGGACGGCCGATCTGGTGTTTCTCTGCACGCCGGCCGAGGTGTCGCTGGCGCTGGCGCCGCAGGCGCTGGACGCCGGGGCGCGCGTGGTCGATCTGTCGGGCGCCTTTCGATTGCAGGTCGGTGACTACCCGCGCTGGTACGGCTTTGAACACGCCCGACCGGATCTGCTTTCCCAGGCGGTCTACTCGATGCCGGAGGCATCCGGTATCGAAGGGACGGCGCCATTGCGGGCGGCCCGCCTGGTGGCGAACCCCGGCTGCTATCCAACGGCCAGCGCGCTGGCGTTGCTGCCGCTGCTGCGCGCGGGCGTGATCGAAACGACCGGCGTCATCGTCGACGCCAAGAGCGGTACCACCGGGGCCGGACGAAAGGCCAGCGAAGAGATGTCTTTCTCGGAGACCGACGGTGATTTTCGGGCGTACCGAGTCCTTCGCCACCAGCACACGCCCGAGATCGAACGGGCCCTGGCCCTGGCCGGCAGCCCGGTCGCGCCGGTGACGTTCACGGCTCACCTCTTGCCCACGCGCCGCGGGATCCTGGCCACGGCCTACGGACGGCTCCGCTCAGGCAAGAACGCCGCGGACGCGGTGGCGGCGATGCAGACCTTCGCTCGCGGTCGGGCCTTCGTGCGCACGGTGAAACCAGAGGCGGTTCGCCTGCACGCCGTGGTCAGCACCAACAGAGTCCTGCTGGGCGCCGACGCCGATCCGGAACGCGGCATCGCCATCGGGTTCGGGGCCATCGACAACCTGGTCAAGGGCGCCGCGGGGCAGGCCGTGCAGAACGCGAATCTGATGTTTGGTTTTGACGAGACCACCGGCCTTCTGGGCCTTGCCGGGAGCACACCGTGATGTCCGAGACCACCGTGGCCATTCCGTCCGGGTTTCGTTTTGGCGCCACGCGCGCCGGGATCAAGGCAACCGGGACCAAGCGCGATCTGGCGGTGATCGTCTCGGACGCGCCCTGTACGGCGGCGGGGGCGTTCACCGTCAACAAGATGTGCGCCGCGCCGGTGCGCGCCGCGGCCGCCCGACTGCCGGCTGCCGGGATACGGGCCATCGTCGCCAACAGCGGCAACGCCAACGCGCTGACCGGAGCGGTGGGTCTGGAAGATGATCGCGCCATGGCCGCCGCTGCCGCTGCCGCGCTGGGGATCGGCGCTGACGAGGTGCTGACCGCGTCGACCGGTGCCATCGGCGTGCGCATGCCGATCGACGTCATCCGGGCCGGGATGCCGGCGCTGGCGGCTTCGCTGGGGACCGACCCGGGGCCGGCCGCCGAGGCGATCCGGACCACCGACCTGCGCAGCAAGATGGCCGGTCGCACCATCGACATCGGGGGACGGGTGGTCAAGCTGGCGGCCATCGCCAAGGGCTCAGGGATGATCCATCCGAACATGGCCACCATGCTGTGCTTCGTCGTCACCGACGCGGCGGTGGCGCCGGGGACGCTGCAGGCGGCGGTGAAAGAGGCCAGCGATTCGACATTCAACACCATCACCGTCGACGGCGACATGTCGACAAACGACTGCGTGATGGTGCTGGCCAACGGTCGCTCCGGCGCGCCGGCCATCGAGGGGCCGGGGCCTGCCTTCGATCGATTCCGGACCGCCCTGACCGAGATCTGCGCCGAGCTGGCCAGGGCCATCGCCGCCGACGGCGAAGGCGCCACCAAGTTGCTGATCGTCGACGTGGAGGGCACGCATGATGCGGCCATGGCCCGCGATCTGGCTCGCGCGGTCGCCGGCGGCAGCCTGGTCAAATCGGGCATCTTCGGCGGCGATCCCTCCTGGGGACGGATCCTGGCCGCGCTGGGGGCGCGCATCGGCGCCCGTGAATTCGCCGTCGATCCCGCCGACGTCACGCTGGACATCCAGGGCACGCGCGTCTACGAGCAGGGCGGGGTGCGGCCCTTCGACAACGCGGCGCTGTCGTTGCGCATGCGCGAGCCGGAGATCGCCGTGCGCCTGGATCTGCGGCGCGGCCCGGGCAAGGCGCGCGCGCTGGGTTGCGACCTCAGCTATGAATACGTGCGCATCAATGCTGAGTATTACGCTGGGCCGTCCGCCAGTTCGACGGCTCCCAAAGGTCCACCGGCCGCAACGGCCGCCCCACCCGCGGCGTCGTCCGCTTCCGCGACGATCAACCGTCCCGTGATCGTCGAGGCGCTGAACTACATCCGCAAATTCGCTGGCAAGCGCGCGGTCATCAAATATGGCGGCGCGGCCATGGTCGATCAGTCGCTGAAGCGCAGCTTCGCCCAGGAGATCGTGCTGCTCCAATCGGCCGGGCTGCGGCCGGTGATCGTTCACGGCGGCGGGCCCGAGATCACCAGGACGCTGGAGCGTTTTGGGCAGAAATCCGAATTCGCCGACGGCCAGCGCATCACGGGCGCCGACGACGTGAGCGTGGTCGAGATGGTGCTGACCGGAAAGATCAACACCGAGATCGTCGGCCTGCTGAACCTGCTGGGCGGCAACGCCATCGGTCTGTCGGGGAAAGACGGCCGCCTCATCATGGCCAGAAAGCTGGCGCCGCAGCCGGGCAAGCCGGACCTTGGTTTCGTCGGCGAGATCGAGATGATCAACTCCGAGCTGCTGGACATGTTCCTGGAACGCAACTACATCCCGGTCATCTCGCCGGTCGGCTTTGGCGAAGACGGGGCCAGCTACAACATCAACGCGGACGTGGCGGCCGCCGAGATCGCGGTGGCCTGTGGCGCCACGCGCCTCATCTTTCTCACCGACGTCCCCGGAATCCTGGACGGCGACGGCAAGCTGGTCACGCAGATCAAAGGCTCCGAGTTGGAAAGCCGCCTGGGCGGCGCCATCCGCGGCGGTATGACCGTCAAGACGCAGGCCGTGCAGAACGCGCTGGCGGGCGGCGTGCAAGCGGTCCACATCGTCGACGGACGGACCCCACACAGCATCGTGGCCGAGCTGTTCACCGATCGCGGTGTCGGCACGGTGGTGACCTGATGCCGTCGACGGAATCGCGGCGCGACGCCATCCGCGAGATCCTGGCCCGGTTTCCTGTGGAGACCCAGGAAGGGTTGCGCCGTCACCTGGCCGCCCGTGGAATCCGTGCCGCGCAGGCCACGCTGTCGCGGGACATGGCGGCGCTGGGCGTGCAGCGTTTGACTCGTCCGGGGGGCGGCCGTTACGTCGTCGACGGCGACGGCGGTCTCTTGCCGATTGATCCGGTGCGCCGCCTGGTCGACAGCGTCGAGACCAACGGGGCGCTGGTCGTGGTCCGCACCAAGGCCAGCGCCGCCTCGACAGTGGCGCGCGCCCTGGACGAAGCGCAGCTGAAGGGCGTCATGGGGACGCTGGCCGGCGACGACACCATCTTTGTGGCGCCGGCCTCCGTGCGCGGCGGCCAGGCCCTGGCCCGGCAGCTTCGCCGGCTTCTCGGCAAGGGATCGCACTAGGCTACGCCGGACTACGCCGGCGACGGAGCCGCGCTGGCCTGCGCGCCCAGCAGATCCTGCGCGGCTTTCAGCCCGCCCAGGACGTTGTCGACGGCGGTCAGCTTCTGCAAGATATCGCGGCGCGAACTTTCGGTGCCGCCGCTTGGCTGCTGGCGGGCCGGCGAGGGCTTGTTGATCTCGTCGGCGCGTTTGGCGTCGTCCTTGCCGGAATCGGCGCTGTCGCCCAGTCCCAGATCGCGCGGCCTCAGCAGTTGCGCCTGCAGGACGCGATTGAGCTCGTTTTCCACGTTGATCGGTGGCCGCAATCCCACGCCCGGCAGCGGCACCACCTCGGGCGACGCCGATACATGCCGCGCATCCAGCGTGAAACCGCGAATGGCGCCGGTGATGGTGTTGCTGCGGCTGGTGGTGGTCTTTCCGTCGACCGTCACTGCGGCGTTGCTGGCCGCCTGGGTGACGGCGGGGCGCAGGGACTGACCGCTGCTTCCGGTCGACGTCTCGGTGACGGTCAGCGCATCCTCCGGCCGTCCCTGGACCGGGTAACCGGCGGCGCGGCTGGCAATCGACAGGCGAACCCCACCGCCGTCGCTGACGATGGCCGCCTTGATGTTGGCGCCGCTGTTTTCGACGTTGCGTCGCACGTCCGCCAGTGTGTCGCCATCCTTGATGGCCACGTCATACCGCTTGCCTTCCACGTTCAGCGCCAGCGTGCCGCTTTTTACCGACGCCTGCTCCGACGCAAATTCCTCTGACTGGACCTCCGCGGGGCGAGCCAGGCTGTCGATGGAGACCAGCGCCCCCATCGGCGCGCCCACGTCGCCCGGTTGGGACAGCGTCCCGATCCGCTCAATCCCCGCCGATGCATTGGTGGCTGCCGGCGGGTTGGCAAGGTCGAACGTGGCGCCGCCGATGGCGTCGGTGATCCGATTGTCGGTGCTGGTTCGGGTGATCCCGTGCAGCGTGAAGACCGCGTTGGTGGCCTGCTGATCGACCGACAATCCCAGCAAGCGCCCGGTGGTCCCGCTGTCGCTTTCGGTGATGGTCAGCGCGTCGCTGGCGGTTCCGCCCAGGGCGTAACCGGTGTTGCGGGCCTTGACGCCCAGGGTGACCTGCGAGCCGTTGCTTTCGATCGACGCGTCGATGGGCGCGCCCAGCGCCCGCAGACCGGCAACGACGTCCTTCAGTTTTGACCCTTGCGCGATGTCCAACCCATAGGTGGTGCCGTTGATCGAAAACCCCAGATGGCCGGCCGTCACTTCGTCGTCGGCGCTGGTGAATCCCTGGGAACGCGCATGCGCCGCCGTGGCGACGCTGGTGACGCGAATCGGATCGGCGGTGTCATTGTCATGGGTCAGGCTGAAGGCCCCGCTGGGCGAACCGGTCGTGGTGGCGCGCACCGCGGACAATGCGGCAGTGGTGGCGCCGACGAAATCGGGGAGGGTGAGGTCGTCCTGCCGTCGCGCTTTGGAGCCGGACAGCGCTTGACCCAGGGCGTGTAACCCATCCAGCGGCCGCTGGGCGGTCGATGTCCGCCGGTTCGACGCGGTTGGCGCGTCGAAGAGACGAAGGCCGATGGGTGAAAATGAGCTCATGTGGCCGGGGCACCTACTGGGCAGATTTAGCCTAGTGGTCCTTGGTCGCGCCATCGGCAGCCTTCGCAGAAACTTGAGAAGAAAATGAATTTGTCCATTATGACGGCGGCTTGCGACGCGGCCTGGGGATCGTGGTAAACACCGCCCATGCCCAAAGCGGTGGTCGTGCACGAGATCGGTGGGCCCGAAAAGCTGTCCTTCGCGGACGTCCCGGTGCCGTCACCCGGGACCGGCGAGGCGCGCATCCGTCACACGGCGATCGGAGTCAATTTCATCGACGTCTACCTGCGCACCGGCGTCTACAAGGCGCCCAGCTTCCCGTGCATTCTGGGCCAGGAAGGCGCCGGCGTCGTCGAAGAGCTCGGTCCCGGCGTCACCGAGGTCAAGGTCGGCGATCGCGTGGCATACGCCGGCGTTCCCGGTGCGTACTGCCAGAGCCGGATCATTCCGGCAGCGCGGCTGATTCCCCTGCCCGACGACATCGACGATCGCACCGCGGCGGCGATGATGCTGAAGGGGATGACCGCTCAGTATTTGCTGCTACGCTGCGGGCGCCCCAAGCGCGGCGACATGGTGCTTTTTCATGCGGCGGCGGGCGGCGTCGGCCTCATCGCCTGCCAGTGGGCCAAACACCTGGGCGTCGACGTGATCGGAACGGTGGGCAGCGCCGAGAAGGCGCGCCTCGCCTTTGACCGGGGCTGCGCCCACGTCATCAATTACAACAAAGAAAACTTCGTGCATCAGGTGAACGAAATCACCCGAAGCGCTGGCGTATCCGTGGTTTTTGATTCGGTTGGCAAGACCACGTTTCGCGCCTCGCTGGACTGCCTGCGGGCGCGCGGGATGATGGTCAGCTTTGGCCAGTCGTCGGGGCTGGTGCCGCCCCTGGACATCACCATCCTCAGCATCAAGGGGTCGCTGTTTCTCACCCGACCGACGCTGCCCTCGTACATCGCCACCCGCGAGGAGCTCTTGGAGACGGCCGGCGATCTGTTCGACGTGGTGCGCTCGGGCGCGGTGCGCATCGACATCGGGCAGACCCACGCGCTGCAGGACGTGGCCAAGGCGCACGCCGATCTGGAGGCGCGCGCCACGCACGGTTCGACGGTGCTGCTGCCCTGAAACCGCCGTTTGGCGAGGTTGAATCCGCAGGTTGATTCCGCTAGAAGAGCGCAGCGCCGATGATTGCTCGTTACACCCGTCCGGAAATGGTCGCGCTCTGGTCCGACGCGCATCGCTTCGACACCTGGTTGAAGGTGGAGCTGGCGGCTTGCCAGGCCATGGAAGCAGCGGGGACGGTGCCGACCGGAACGGCGGCCAAGGTTCATGCGGCCGCGGCGGGGCGATTGGTTCCCGAGCGCATCTTCGAGCACGAGGAGCGCACCAAGCACGACGTGATCGCCTTTCTGTCCCACGTCGAGGAGCTGGCGGGCGAGCCAGCGCGCTGGCTGCACCTGGGGATGACGTCCTCGGATGTTCTTGATGCCGCGCTGGCTTTGACCCTGTGCCAGGCGGCCGATCAAATACTGGCCGGCATCGATCTGCTGATGGCCGCCTGCCGTCGCCGCGCCGACGAGGAGCGGGCCACGCCGGCCATCGGCCGCTCGCACGGGATTCACGCCGAACCGATCACCGCCGGCCTGGTCTTCGCCGGGTTCTTCGCCGAGCTGCAGCGCGCCCGGCGCGCCCTGGTGGCGGCCCGCCAGGAGATCGCCGTGGGCAAGATCGCCGGCGCGGTGGGGACCTATGCCAACCTTGATCCCGCCATCGAAGCCAAGGCGCTGGCGTCGCTGAGCCTGCGTCCCGAGGTGGTGCCGACGCAGATCGTGGCGCGCGATCGCCACGCCGCTTACTTCTCGGCGCTGGCCCGCCTGGGCACCGCGGTGGAACGCATCGCCCTGACGGTGCGCCACTGGCAGCGCACCGAGGTGGGCGAGGCGATGGAGGCCTTCGGCAAGGGGCAGAAGGGCTCGTCGGCCATGCCCCACAAGAAGAATCCGATCCTGTCGGAGAACCTGTGCGGCATCGCGCGCCTCTTGCGGTCGTACGCCAGCGCCGCGCTGGAGGACGTGGCCCTGTGGCACGAGCGGGACATCTCGCACTCGTCGGTCGAGCGGGTGATCGGCCCCGATGCCACCGGCCTGGCGGATTTCATGGTGCGGCGAGCTGCGGGATTGGTTGAAGGACTGGTGATCAACCGCGAGAAGATGCGGCAGAATCTGAACCTGACCGGCGGGCTGTACTACAGCGAGGCGGTCATGCTGCAGCTGGTGGGGAAGGGGATGGCCCGGCAGGCCGCCTACGAACTGATCCAGCGCAACGCCATGCGCGCCGCCGCCGGCGAGAAGCCTTT
>JAXDMH010000045.1:0-4506 GCA_034666225.1 Myxococcales bacterium | reverse complement strand
TACTTCGTCAACGTCGACGACCGGGACGTGATTCGGTTTCTCAAGCTGCTGACGTTCGAACCGCTGGACGAGATCGCCCGCTATGCGGCGCTGGAGGGCGCCGAGCTGCGCGAGGCCAAACATGCGCTGGCCCACGGCGTGACCAGCATCGTTCACGGCGCCGCCACGGCCGATGAGGTGCGCGACGCCGCCAAGGCTGCGTTCGGCGGCGGCGGGGCCGCCGACGCCAGCGTTCCGACCTTCTCCGTGGCGGCGGCGCAGGCGGTCTCTGGCATCAAGATCGTCGATCTTCTGGCGTCGTCGGGGCTGGCCGCGTCGCGCAGCGCCGCCCGCCGGTTGATCGAGCAAGGGGGCGTCCGGTTCGGCGACCGCAAGATCGCGTCGATCGAAGAATCAGTGACCGCTGATGACATCGGCGGCGGTGCGATGCTTTACGCCGGCAAGAAGAACCTTCGTCGCATCACGGTGCACTGATCGCCTTCGCCGGCGCCGTCGCTGTCGTCGGCGGGCTCAGTCGCAGTCGGATGACCTGAAGGTCGGGAAATTGCTGGATGACGTCGTCCAGCAAGGGATCGTCCCCGCGGCGCGCCAGCCCAACCACCGTCCGGCCAGCGAAACGATAAGCGCCCGACGGGGGAAGCGGCGGCGCGGCCAGGAGAAAGCTGCCTTGCGCGGCGAGGGATGGCGGCATCAGCACGAACGAGGCTGGGACGTCGGTGAGGACCAGAAATTGCGCGGGCTGGCCGCCCGTCTCCAGCGTTTCCTTGACGGCGAGGTCGAGGTCTTTGACGCCCGACGCGACATGAAAGACCTGATGGCCGTCGCGCACCCCGTCGAGCACGGCGCGACGGGCAGCGTCGACGCGGGCGTCGTAGGCAATGACGTCCTGATGGCGCTGCTGGGCTTGCAAGAAGCTGCAGGCCACCAGCGTTCCCCAGACAAGCACGCGGGCGGCGAAGGGGGCGTCCAGCAAGCAGCGGCCGCCCAGCCAGGCCAGGCCGACGGCAGGCAGGTAAAAATAGCGCGAGCCGACCGCCCATTCGGCGCCCAGCAATGGCAGCAGCGCAACGCCAGTGAAGGCCAATGCCAGACCGGCCGTTCGTTCACCAGTGCGTATGCCCAGCAGGGCGTTCCGCAGCAGAAACGCCAAGGCGACGCAGCCAAAGCCCCAGGCCAGCGGTTCGGGTAAGGCGCCGCTGCCTGTGCCGACGTGGATCAGGCCGGCCAGAAGCTGCAGGGCTTTGCCTGAGATCGGCGCGCGCGCGTCGCCGGAGCCACCCCACCCGCCCAGAATGCGCCAGCGCACGACGACGAACAGCGCCGCCAGGCCACCGATGGCAACCAGGGGAACGATGCGCACCCACGACGAGCGGGTGCCCGTCCCGTCGCTGCGGCGGATGACCAGGAAGGCCAGCAACGGCAGGGCCAGCGCCGATTCCTTGCATGCGTAGGCGACCGCGGCCAATGCCACCGACAGAACCACAGCCCCGGCTCGGAGCGGAGAGCGCGCCAGCAGAATCAAGGCGCCCAGCGTGGCCGTGGTGGCGAGAAGATCGGTACTGGCCGAGAACCAGTAGGCCGCGTCCAGATTCTGCGGCGCCAGAAAGAACAGTAGCGCGGCGATGGCCGCCGTCGCTTTCTTTTCGCCGGCCACCGTCGCCAGCACCGCGACCTCGGTGGACGCGAGCAGATGCAGACTCGCCGCCGCCAGCACGAATGGCCAGTGCCCGCCGTGGCCCGCGCGCGCCAGCAGCCACCACAGCGTCATGGGCAGCGGCCGATAGAATTCGCCGCCATGTTGATCGGAGACGAACGCCACCAGGGGGTTGGGCACCAGACGGGCGAAGGTCAGGAACAGGTGATCATCGCCGATGAACGTTGTGACGAAGGCGAACGATGCCAGCGCGCCGGCGACGATGAGCGCCACGCCGGCAAATAAGGCCGCCCGCTTGGCGGTGGTCTGGTCCGTCATCGACGATCGACTGCCTCGGCCGCCTTCCAGTCGGCGGGCGTGTTCACGTTGGTAAACGAGCGCAGCGACGGGTCGACGGCGCGCAGGGCGGGTTCATCCAGCCAGATCACCGGCAAGCGCCGGAGAAAGCGATGCACGGCAAAGTCGCCGCTGCCCAGTTGCGCGGCGATCATCGGTGACAACCGAACCGCGTACCGCGCCAGCAGCGGCTCGGGGTTGCCAGCGACGCGCGGGACGACGGCGTCGGCGCCCGGAGCGTGATCGCGCAGCAGCCTCAGCAGATCCGATTCCAAAAAAGGCATGTCCGCCGCCACACAGACCACGTCTGTCGCGCGATCGGCCAGCGCCGCCAGCGCGGCGTCGATGCCAGCCAGCGGACCGGCATCCGCCACGCGGTCCGCCACCACCGGCAACCCGATATCGCGCCAGACGACGGGATCATTCGCGATCACCACCACGTGCGCGAAGACGGCCTGCAGCGCCTGGCGCTGGCGATCGATGATGCGCTGGCCGTCGACGGTGATGAGACCCTTGGCCAGGCCTCCGAGGCGCGTCCCGCGGCCGCCCGCGATGATCGCCGCGGCAGAGCCGGTCATGGCCAGGGGGAAGAATTGCGGCGGGCCACGCCTTGCAGGATGCGCATCATCTGTTCGTGAATGTGGCCGTTGCTGGCCAGGATGCGGCCGGTCTCGCCGTTGAACGGGGTGCCGTCCAGATCGCTGACCTGTCCGCCGGCGGCCAGGACCACGGCGGCGCCGCCCACCAGATCCCACGGGTGCAGGGCGCGCTCCCAGTAACCGTCCAGCCAGCCGCAAGCGACGAAGCAAAGATCCAGCGCCGCCGATCCCAGGCGCCGCGTCCCTTGTGCGGCCGCCGTGAACGCCGTCCATTCGGGCAGGTTGGTCTGCACGGGGTTGCGCGCGTACGGGAAACCGGTGACCAGCAGCCCGCTGCCCAGCCGATCCACTTGCGAGGGCGCGATCGGCCGCCCATTGCACGAGGCGCCGCCGCCCAGCACCGATCCGGAAAACGACCAGTTCATGGCGGGCGCCTCGATCACGCCCAGCACCGGGCGCCCTTCGATCACCAGGCCCATCGACACAGAAAACAGCGGAAAACCGTGGGCGAAGTTGGTGGTGCCGTCGAGGGGGTCGATGTACCAGACGCGCCCGCCCCCGTCGGTGCCAGCGACCTGTGAGCCCTCTTCGGCGATGATGCGGTCGCCGGGAAATGCCGCGGCCAGGCGCTGGACGATCAGGGCTTCCGAACGTTTGTCGTACTCGGTGACCAGGTTGATGTCTTCGGATTTGAAACCGATGGACGGCCGCGTGCCCCACCCGGCGAGGAGGATCTTTCCCGCCTCCTGGGCAATCTCGACGGCGGTGCGACGAACGCTGTCGAGAGGATCGGCCGCGCCGGCGTCGACGCTCACGGCAGCAGCTCCTTGCGCATCCAGGTGGCGGTCTTGGAACGGGCCAGCTGATATTCGGCGGTGGTGGTGATCTCGGGATCGACGTCCTTGCGATCCACGGCGGTAAAGCCGAGTTTTTCGCCGAAGTAGCCCTGCGCGCCGTCGGTGACCAGATACAGGCGGCGCACTCCCTGGCTGCGGGCGCGTTCGGTGGCGGTTTCGACCAGAACATAACCAAGGCCTTCGCGGCGACGTTCGGGGACGACGGACAGCATGCGCAGCAGAGCGACCTGGTCGACGACCTCCAGCGCCACGCAGGCAACCAGCGGTCCGCCCTCTTCATCGCTGGGGATGATCAAGTAACTTGGCCAGAACTGATCCAGCACGGGATGAGCGATGCCCAGCCGATCGAGGAGGTTGGCGATCTTTGCCTTGTGTTCCAGCCGCGCCGGCATCACCGGATCACCGAGGCGCCGCAAGAGCTTGTCGTGCAGGCCGCCGTAGTCGCCGGAGGTCATGATCAGCACGGTGTCGCCGGGGGCGGCCCGCTCGGCCAGATGGGTCACGGTTTGCTCGACGGTGGGGATGAGACGGGCGGGCACGTCGTCGCGGCGCAGGTCGGCGGCCAGGCGTTCCACGTCGAGGCGTTCGCCCTCGGGCACTTTCTCCGGCGCGTAGAGCGGGGCCAGCACCACCTCGTCGGCGACGGAGAGCGCGTCGGCGAATTCAGCCTGAAACACTGCGCGGCGGCTGGTGGCAGAGCGCGGCTCGAAGGCGATGATAAGCTTGCCGGGGCCGTAGCGCCCTTTGAGGGCCAGCGCGGTTTCGCGAATGGCCGTCGGGTGGTGAGCGAAATCGTCGATGACGGTGACGCCGGCAGCGACGCCGCGCACCTCCTGACGACGGCGCACGCCCAGAAAACGCCGCGAGGCGCGCGAGACAGCCGGCAGCTCGACGCCCAGCAGGGACACCAGCGCGGCGGCGGCGATCAGGTTTTCGTGGTTATAGATGCCGGGCAGATTGGTCTCCAGCGTACCGACGCGCTGGCCCCGACGGGCGACGTCCAGGACGGTGCGGCCGCCGGCGCTGCGACCGCTGACCTCGAAGGTCCAGTCGGCGCCCG
>JAXDMH010000044.1:0-19258 GCA_034666225.1 Myxococcales bacterium | reverse complement strand
GGGCCCTCCCGAACGCCCGGCGGGATCATGAGCGTGTCATCATACGCCGAACAGCGGGCCGCGGGCGGGTCTGCTACGGTAGGAGTTCGCCTAAGGGATGCGCGCTTGAACCCCCACGCCCAGATCGATCTCGAAACGCAGCCAGCGCACGAACCCGATGGTCTCGCCGGCCTGGATGTAAAAGGCAAAGTTGCGGAGCAACTCGAACATCATGCCGTTCGAGTTGCGAAAGGCGACGTCGTCATTGTGCTTGAGGAGACCGTTGCGCTGCGCGGTGATGTCGTAGGCGACCTGAAGGCTGGTGAAAAATTTCACCGGCAGCTCGGGGTCGACCCAGTAACGGAACCCGGGGGCCACGGCGAACTGGCGCGTCTGGGTGAAATCCTGCTCGATGCCAAAGCGCAGATCGACGAGGACGTCCCAGTGGATGGCGAAACCGAACGACGGCTGCACATCGATAAAGAACGGCAGGCGGCCACTGCAGACCCTTTTGTCGGTCTGGCCGCAACCGATGTTCTCCTGATACGGAAAAATGGCGCGGTAACCGATTCCTGGCAGGAGGGCGAACCCGAACTGCAGCTTGTGGTCAAGGTCGGGGCGGCGCAGAAGCGGGAACACCTTGGCGGGTGGAGCAGCGTCCGGGGCGGGAGCCGGTGGCGCGGTGTCGGGGGCGGGATCGGCAGCCGCGCCGGCAGCCGCGCCGGCGGCGGGAGTCGCAGCGGTCCGGGGGGGCGCGCCCTGTGCAACGGCTCCACCACCGAGGAGCGTCACCAGCGACACGGCGGCCATGAGGGAGCGCATCGACGGTGCAGTGTAGTGGAAACCGGGCGCTGTGCGAAAGGCCAGGCGTGAATCAGGGGAGCCGGGGCGGCGCATGGCCCATCGGACGCCGGGTCGGCCGGCGGGCCATACTGCGCGCGGCGCTGGCCGGGGCGGGCGCCGGTGCGGCGTGGCTGGGCGGGCCCCGTCGCGCCGCTGCCATCGGCGATCACGCGCTGTTTCGGTTTGCCCGACTGAACCTGCCTGGGTTGCCCGATCCGCGACCAACGGCGTTGCGGCGGTTGGCGTGGGAGCTGGTCCGGCGCACCAGCCTGGTCACGGCGTCGGATCCGGCCGAGCCGCGATTGAATGATCCCCAGCTGTTTCGTCATCCGTTCCTGGTGCTGTCCGGCGACCGCGGCTTTGCGCTGCCGTCCGAGGCGGAGATCGCCCGCCTGCGCCGCCACATTACCTATGGCGGCTTTCTGCTGATCGACTCTGCCGAGGGGCGCGCCGGGGGCGGGTTCGACGAATCGGTGCGACGCCTCCTGGCCCAGACCCTGCCCGGCGAGCTGCCCGCGCGCATCGCCGGTGAACACGTGTTGTGGAAGTCGTTCTATGTCCTGCACGGCGCGCCCGGGCGCATCCTGGCTGCGCCGTATGTGGAAGGCGTGGAACGTGATCGACGCCTGGCGGTGGTCTATACCCAGAATGATCTGGGCGGCGCGCTGGCCCGCGACGGTTACGGCCGCTGGGAGCACGAGGTGATCCCGGGCGGCGAAACCCAGCGCGAGGAGGCGTTTCGTTTCGGGATCAACCTGGTGATGTACGCGCTCTGCCTCGACTACAAGACCGAGCAGGCGCACATCGATTACATCTTGCGCACGCGGCGGCAGGTGCGATGAACGGCGGCGAGTTCAACGACTGGCGCATCACGCTGGGGAACACGCCGCACCTGGGCCGGGCCGGTGTGGCCCTGATGATCGCCGTCGCGGCCATGGCGGTGGCGCTGTCGGCTCTGTCGTTGATCGAAGAGCACCGCGGGCGGTGGTGGGGCCTGTTGCTGCTGCGCACGGGGGGCGTGCTGGCCTGCCTGATGGCGGTGCTGGAGCCGTCGCTGGAGCTGCGCCAGGTGGTCCATGTTCCCAATCAGGTGGCGGTGCTGGTGGACGCTTCGCGCTCCATGGAGGTCAAGCCGCCCAAGGCGGGGGCCTCGCGTTTTGAACGGGCGGCGGCGCTGCTGGAAAAGGCGGCTCCGCTGTTCGCCGAATGGGAACATGACGGTCACCACGTCGACCTTTACAGCTTTGGCGAGGTGGTCACGCCGGTGACGGTCTCGGCGTTGCGGGCCGCCCCCGCGGCAGAGGCGTCGCGCCTGGGCGAGGCGCTGAGCGAGGTGCGGGCGCGCTATGCCGGGCGCGACCTGGGCGCTGTGGTGATGCTGTCGGACGGCGTCGACACCGGACGCATCGGCGAAGGCCCGCTGGACGCCACCACGCGCACGGCGCTGGAATCGCTGGGTGCGCCGGTCTACACCGTCGGCATCGGCGAGCGATCGCTGCGCGATCTCTCGGTGGCGGCGGTGCTGGCCGACGAGTTCGCCTTCGTGCGCACGCCCGTCACCATCGAGGCGGTCATTCGTCAGAACGGCCTGCCCGATCGCCAGGTCGACGTGACCTTGACCCGCGACGGGCGGCCGGTGGCCACGCGCAGCGTGGTTCTGCGCGGCGAGCACTCGGAAGAAAAAGTGTCGTTCGATTGGTTGCCCGATCACCCGGGGAACTTCGTCTTTCAGATCTCCACGCCGGTGCTGACCGGCGAGGCGCTGGCCAGCAACAACGCGCAGGTCTTCACCGTGAAGGTGATTCGCGACCGCATTCGCGTGTTGCACCTGTGCGGCCGGCCGTCCTGGGACCAGCGCTTCCTGCGTTCGATGTTGCGCCGCGATCCCAACGTCGACCTGGTGTCGTTCTTCATCCTGCGCACCGAGACCGACGAGCAACCGTGGAACCGCAACGAGCTGTCGCTGATCCCGTTCCCTACCTACGAGATCTTCGAAGAACAGCTGCGGTCGTTCGACCTGGTGATCTTCCAGAACTTCAACTACGCGCCTTATGGCGTGGAACCGTTCCTGGCCGGCGTGCGCGATTACGTGGAAGGCGGCGGCGCCCTGGCCATGGTGGGCGGCGATCTATCCTTCGCCAGTGGCGGCTATGGCGCCACGGCGCTGGCCGACATCTTGCCGGTCGAACTGCCGCCCACACCGCCGGGGGCCGGAACCGGCGCCGGCAGCGAGGCCGATCTGACCAGCGACGCCTTCAAACCAAAGCTGACCACCGAAGGGCGATCGCATCCCATCACGTCGCTGCTGCTTGACCCGCGCGAAAACGAGCTGCGCTGGACCAAGCTGCCCGCGCTGGAGGGGATCAACCGCGTCCCGCGCGCCCGCGTCGGCGCCGCCACCTTGCTGGTTCATCCCACGCTGCGCGCCGAAGGCGGCAAGCCGGCGCCGGTGCTGGTGGCGGGGGAGGCGGGCAAGGGCCGGGCCCTGGCGCTGCTGACCGACACGGCCTGGCACTGGGGATTCGTGGCGGCGGGCGAGGGCGACGACGGGCGTTCGTTCCAGCGTTTCTGGGACAACGCCATCCGCTGGCTGGTGCGCGATCCGGCGCTGACCTTGCTGCGCATCGAACTGGACCGGGTCGAATACCATCGCGGGCAACCGGTGGCGGCGCGCGTGCGGGCCATGCACCCCGACTATTCGCCGGCCCGCAACGTCGCCGTCACGGTGGACGTTCGGGCGGCGGGCGGGGAGCCCGACGGAAAATCGCTGCGCAGTCTGTCAGGCGTCACCAACCAGGACGGCGAGGCCCACATCGATCTGGGCCTTCTGGCCCCGGGCGCCTATCGCCTGATCGGGAACGCCACGCTGGACGGGCGCGCCGCCAGCGAGGAGAAAACGTTTGTTGTGCGCGCCGAGGGGCGCGAGCTGGACGACGTCGCCTTCCGCGACCGCGTGCTGAAGGAGATCGCCCAGGTGGGGGGCGGCGACTACCACTTTGAGGAGATCGGCCACCCGACGGTGCGCGAACCGCGCGAGGTGCGCGTGGGCCGTCAGCGCTCCGTCGAGCTGTGGTCAAGCCCGCTGCTCTTGATCGTGGGCGTCGCCCTTCTGGCTGGAGAGTGGACCCTGCGCCGCCGCGCCGGACACAGCTAGTGCCTTATTTTGTGGCGCCTTTCGGGGGCGCCTCTGGCAGCGGCGCTGCCGGCGCCGGCGCCGGCGCCCATCCGCCCAGCACCGCGTGGGAACGCGCCGCCTGGGGGAGGAACCGATCCAGCCTTCCTTGGTACCAGCGACAGCCGCCATAGATCAGCACCGCCAAAAGCAGCAGGCGTTTCCACGGCAGTCGTTTTTCGGCGTAGGGATCGCGCCTGTCGCGCCGGGAGCCTTTGGGTAAATGCGCGGTGCCGGTCAGCGTTCGCCCGAAGGGGACACTGATGCGCGCCTTGGCATTTACCGCCCAGCCATTGGCGTCCAGGATCGGCCCCAGGTTGCGTTTGCGCAGCTTGATGAAGGCCAAGATCATCGACGGCGCCGAGATGGCCGCGATGACGCCGATGATGGCGCCGACGGTGGCCAGCACGCCCAGCTGCAGCACCCCGGACAGGTAACCGACCAGCGCCGTGACGAACGTGCCGATGGCGCCCACCGCCACGCCCAGCGCCGCCACGGTGCCGACGTCCAACTTTTTTGGTTCGGCAGGCTTTGCGCGATCGACGTTGACCGCCGACGTCGCCGCCACGTTCAGCTTGCCGTGCGCCTCGGCGTCGTGGGCCGCGGCACGCTTGGCGATCTGCTCCTCGAGAAACCGAACAAATTTCTTGTACGGCGACCAGAAGGCCTGTCGCAAGCTGATCGGGTTGTCGATGATCTTGGTGATCGTGGCGTCCCAGTCGTGCCCCTGCCGGTCATAGAAAAGACCGTTGCGCCCCACCATCAAGTTGTCGCTGTCACCGGCGGTGAACGCCGCGACGATCTGCCGCTTTTCGCCGGTGGCCTTGCGCCAGCAGTCGAGATAGACGAGGCAAGCGCCGGCCAGGGCCGCCATGGAGGCGTGTTTTGCCGGGTCGTCGACCGGCAGACACAGGCCGCACGACCGTCGGTCCAGATACAGCGTGCCCGCTTGAAAGATGGCCGGCTGGCCTCCGTCGTAGAAATCGCGAAAGTTGATGAAGTTGGTGCACAGCAAGACCAGATCGCGGTGGTAACGCACCAGGCGCTCGACATTGTCCAGACTGGTGGCTTCCTTTTCCAGCGCCTTGTCCTGCGCCATCAGGTTGGTCAGCGCGTCGCGAACACCGGCCGCGGCCAGGGCCACCAGGCGTTCGTCGCCCAGAACGTTGGCGCGCAACGCGGGGTGCGCGTCCTGCCAGGCAAAATAATCGGCCACCTTGTTTTGCAAGGCAGCCCATTCCGCTTCATCCAGCGTCGCGTGGTCGCCGTCGCCCAGCAAGGGTGTCACCGCGTCTCGGCGCAGGGTGGCCAGCGCCGCCGCGTGGGCCGGATTCACGGCGCCTTCCAGCGGCAGCGGTTTCCCGGGAGCGATGACCGCCAGGGGAAAGTCCGCCACCTCATCGGCGGTGATGCTCAGCGGGCTGCTCGCCACCTCCTGGTAGTCTTCCTCCTTGCGGTTCAAGAGGGGAATCGTTCGCGGATCGAACGCCGCCAGCCGGCAACGCCCGAAATAATCGTCGACCTTGGGCTTGGTGGCTTTGATGGCGGCGGCGGCGGCCGCGGTCGCCGTCGGTCCCAGCGGCCAGATATGCCCAGAGTCGGCGGCCGCCTGAGCCAGCCAGACGCCGTACAGGCGAACCTCCTCAAAGAACGTGTCGATCTTCTCCTGGGTGATGCCGGGCAGCCCCGATCGATCGGGGTCGCTGCCCAGGCAGGTGATGATGTCGCGGATGGCCGCCTTGGCCGTTTCGTCGGTGGCCGACAGCTCGGTGATGACGCCGTCGCCGTTGAACCGGGTGTTGGCGAAGATCTTGGTCGGGTCGCCGACGTCGTCCACGTCGATCTCGGTCGTTTCAGCCTTGCCCAGGTTGGACAGGATCTGCCGCGCCGACGCCAGCAGCGTGGCCCCCTCCGTCGTCTTGTCGTTGATGGCCGCCAGCGGCAGCGACCGGGCCCGCTTGAAAAGATCGTCGGGATTTTTCAGGTTGGTGACGGCGAAGCTGATACCCGCGATCAGCTCGGGGGCGCGGATGCGACCGTCCTTGTCGGTGTCGATCAGCGCCAGCGTGCGCCCATCGATCTCCAGCCCACTGGCCGGACAGGCCAGCGCCACCCACAGCTTCTGATCCAGCTGGTGGATGTGGACCAGGTCTTCGCCGGTCTCCAGCTTGACCTGATCAAAGTCGCCGGCACGAAAGAAAGTCCAACGATGCGTGCTCGACATCCCCTCCCGCTCCTTTGCCGAGGGCGAGGAGTATCACGAGTCTTCAGAAAGACGAAGACGTGGCGCCACCCTTGGTCCCGCCCACGCACGAGCCCTGCACGCAGGCGCAGCTGACGACTGGAACGCGGCAGGCGAGCAAGCATTGAACCATGGGCGGCCTGGGATCGGTCCGTTCCTGACAGACCCCGCAGCAGTTGTTGCCGGCGCCCGGGTACAGCATGCAATCGGCGTCGCTGGTGCAACAGGCGCCCGCGTGTTTGACGGCGACGCCGGCGCAATCGGCCTCGCACTTGTTCCCGTACGTCTTGTCGTTGACGCCGCAGACCGGCGAGAAGAGGTCCGGGCAGGAACAGGGGCGGTCGCTGGGCGCGTCGGCAGGTGGAGCGTCGACGGACGCGCCGCCGGAGCCGGTGGTTCCGCCCGAACCAGTTGCGCCCCCGGTGGCGGGATGGCCGCCCGAGCCGACCGCGCCGCCGCTGCCCGGTCGTCCGCCCGTGCCGGTGCCGCCGCCCGAACCGACGCCGCCGCCCGAACCGACGCCGCCGCCCGAGCCGCCGCCGCCGCCGCCCGATCCGCTGCCGCCGCCCGAACCGACGCCGCCGCCCATGCCATTGTCACCGCCCGAGCCGTCGCTGCCGCCCGGTCCGATATTGCCGCCATTGCCGCCATTGCCACCGCTGGCTTCGGCGCCGCCGCTGCCGGCCGCCAGATCCATCGCGTGGTCCGCGCCGCTGTCGATGGCCGTGGCAGTCACCGAGCCGCAACCCATGCCGCCCAGCCCGCCCGCGGCGAAGGCCACGGCCAGCACTCCCAGGGAAATACGTATCCAGCAACGAACAACGGTCATGGTCATCTCCTAAGCTACAACTCCAACAAGTTTAGCTTAGAAGGTGTACGCGATGCCGCCGCCCAGGAAGAACGCGTCGTAAAAACCGCCTTCGATCTTGGCCTCCCACCCGTGCAGACTGGGTACGCGAAAATCCACACCCACCACGGCGTTGATGATGGGAATCGCCGGCGGCACGTCCGGATCGGAGAAACGGTGCGGATCGCCGGGGATGTCGTTGCCTTTGCCTTGCTGAGCGACCAACTGCGCTTCGTTGCAGCTGTCCGACGTGCAGATGACGCCGCTCGGGTGACACTTCGTCAGATCGCCCAGGTTGGTGTCGGTGCACCCGGAATCGCTGGTGCGTAAAATATCACCGTGGCGGAATCCGACGCCGATGCCAGCGCCATAGTGCATGCCGATCCAGTCGGTGAACATGGTGTGCCAGATGAACGACACGTCGACGCTGATAAAGCCCAGGCTGCGGAACTGGACGAAATCCGTGTCCAGGTCCGGTTGCTTGCCGGTTCCCAGCCAGTTTCCGTCGGGCGGTGACATCGACTGATACCCCACCGCCAGCGCCACATCGAAGTTGCCCTTGCGGCGAAACGCTTCGACTGCCCAGGCTCCCGGGAAGGCGGTGAAGCCCAGCGGGACATTTTTCTTGGTGAACACGTTCAGCATGAAAGCCGGAACCGTCACCCAGCGAAACCGCATGGCCACCCCGTAAGAAAGGTCGCTCGGCCGCTGATAGTCGTTCGGGCTGCGAACCAACGTCGGGCTGGCAGCCCCCGGGGCCGGCAAGGCGTCCTGCGGCGTCTCGGTCATCGGCGTGGCCGCCGTCGGTGGGGGCATGGCCGGCGGCGCGGCTTCAGCCGACGGCGGGGCAGGCGGTGGCGGGGTGGCTGTTGCGCTGCCCGGTGCCGGTGGCGGTGGCTGGGGTGACGGTCCAGGCGCTTGCGCGTGGGCCACGCCGAACCAGAACGGAGACAGACCGGCCGCGACCGTCGCAGCGAGCAGCGTGCGCTTCATCGACGTGGGCATGAGCATCGGGATCCTCCAGGGCAAGTAAGCCAAGCGCCGAGATTATACACACCTGATCGCGTATTCTGACCAGCGATGCTGCTGACTGATCGCTGGGCTCCGTCGCTGACGGCGCCCGTCGTCGTCTTTGCCGGCGCATTTTTCCTGGCGCTGTCTGTCGTCGGGTTGCCGGCCCGCGCCGAGGTCGATCGTCCCGCCATGGTGATTCGTCTGGAGAAAGCCGCCACCGGCCTCACCGCTGCCGACGCCGGCGCGCTGGGCCCGGGCGAAATTCGAATCCTGTTCGCCATCGTCGACGATCGGGCGGCCGCGCCCGCGTTGCGTGCCCGCGCTCTGGCGGCGCTGGGACTGGTGCGGACACCCGCCGCGCACGAGTTTCTGGAGAACCTGCTCATTCGCAAGCTGCCCAGCAGCGATCCCACCGATCGCTTGCTGCTGCGCAAAGGCGCCGTGGCGCTGGGCTGGCAATCCGGCCCGCGCGTCGTCGAGACATTAACGCCGCTTTTGAACCACCCCGACCCTGACGTGCGCCTGGATGCCGTGGTGGCGCTGGGCCTGGCCCGCAACCGCACCGCAGAAAAGCCGCTGCAGGATCGCCTGACCCACGAGGATGACGCTAACGTGCGCCGCCAGATCACCACGCAGCTGCGGTTGCTGTCGGAACAGAAGAGCGGCCTCCCACCCGATCCCCGCGCGGGCGGCAAAAGCAGCGGCCGCTGAGGGTGTGCTCGGGCGGGCCTCGGGCGCGGGCCTACGGCTGGCGGGCCGCCGCGGCGGCGAGTTCCACTCTTCGCTTGTGGCGGCGCCAGGCCTTGACCACCAAGATCACCGCCGCCAGCAGGACCGCGATCAGGATCCCGTGCTCGGTTCGCCGCGCGTATTTCACGACGTAATCAATCTGGCTGCCGAACAACCACGCCGAGTAAACCAGCACCGGCACCGAGAACACCGCCGCCGAAAAGTCGTAGATCAAGAACACCGACGGGCGCAGGTGCAAGGTGCCGGCCGTGAAGAAAATGGTGAAGCGCAGTCCCGGCGTGAACCGCCCCACCAGCACCACCTTGCTGCCGAACTTTCGAAAATAGGCACGCACCCGCAACTGGCGTCGCGGCGTGAAGTAACGCTGCGCGAAGGGCAGAGCCAGCACCCGCCGTCCGAAGAAGCGGCCCATGAAAAAGGCCAGCGAATCGCCGGCCAGCACCGCCGCCAGACAGATGGCGGCCGCCTTGTGCACCTGCAGCACGCCCTTGAACGAAAAATAGCCCGCTGCGATCAGCGAGATGTCTTCCGGGATGGGCAGGCCCAGGCCGCACAGCAGCAGGATTCCCGTCAGCCACAGATAGGCCCCGATGGGGGTCATGACGGACAGGTGGGCGATGAACCACTTCACGCGGGGGCCTGAACCCCATCCCATAACACAACATCCGGCCATCCTCCCGGTGGATTCCGTGCCCCTTGTTGCTCAAAAAGGCGAACCAGAAGCTGGCGGGCGCGCGGCTAAGGGTCCGACCCGCCCTCGGGCCTTCGGCCCGACCCCTAGAAATCGAAGTAGTCGTCGTCGGGCGGTGGCCCCGGGCGGCGGTGATCGTGCCCGTCGCCGCCGCGGCGCTGCTCTTCGGAGACCTCGCGGATGCGGTGCAGGAACCCGCGTTCGATGCGGGGCAGCAGCAACACCAGCTTGGCCTGTTGCGCCGGGTTCAGCGCCTTGCGCAGGTCGCGAATCTTCTCGTCCTGCAGCGCGTGCTGTTTACCCCGCAGGGCGATCAAACGATCGATGGCCGCCGACAGCTTTGCGTTGTTGGGGGACGCAGCCTCGGTTTCGGTCCGCAGCTCGCGCATGATGTCGTGCCGTTCCTTCATCAGGGCCAGCTCGCGATCGTCGTACTTTGACAGGATCGGAAACAGGCGCGCTGACGTCGCCTGGTCCAGCTTCAGTTCGTCGACGATCTTCCAGGCCCGCAGGGCCCGCATCCGCTCGATGACCTCGTGCCGCAGTTGATCCGCCGTCCGGCCGTCGCCGGGGATGGGCGTGGTCGCGGGCTCGGCGGCCAGCGCGGGCCCCGTCAACGTCGCCGTGGCGAAAATGGCCGCCCACAGCGAAAGGCCGGTCAAGGCGCGACTGCCCGATGTCATTCCAATTCCAAACCCAACGATTGCGTCAGGCGCTGCAATTCGGAGCCGCTCAGACCGGCCAGCTTTTCCAGCGCCGTTCCTTCCCCGTCGTCCTCGGCGCTGGAGTCATTGGCCGATCCGGTGAGGGCTCGCGTCGCCGCCGTTTCATCCTGCGTCAGCCGGCGGCTCAGCGCCCGCAGCTCGGTCGCGCTGAGGTCGGCCAGATCTCCCAGCGTCAGGTCGCCGTCGCTCTCGGCGCTGGAGGCCAAGGCAGCTGGCGATGTCACGGCCGCGGCGGGGGCCGACGCCGACGCCGACGCCGTCGTCGTCGTAGTCGTTATCGTTGTCTTGGTCGCCGTCTTGGCCTGCGTGAAGCCCGACGGCGCGGGCACCTTCGGGCCATAGACGATCAGCAGCGTCGCCACCGCGCCGGCCAAGCCCGCGCTCGCCAGCGCCGCCGGCGCCCACCAGCGACGGACTTTCACCTGCGGCTTGCCGCGCGAACCAAGCACCTCGGCGGCCACGCGCTCGGGCAGGGCGTTCCAGAACGCCGGTCCGGGATCTTTGGCCTGCGCCTCTGCGACGGCACCGCCGCGCATCACTTCGGCGATGCGCGGCAGCTCGCGCAGCTCGCTCATGGTGCGAAAACATTCCAGGCACGACCCCACGTGCTCGACCAGCTCTGGGTGCCCGGTCAGCTTTTCGCCTTCCAGCAAACGGTCTTCGATGGCCTGGCAGATGCTGTCGACGCTGTCTTGCGTCTTCATCGGCCGCGCTCCTTCGAACCCACCAGCTCGTCGACGGTTCCGATACGGCTGCGCAGGGCCCGAATGGCGTAATGAAAATTCACCTTGGCGGCGCCTTCGCTGGTGCCCAGCGCCTCGCCTATCTCCCGGAAGGACAGGTCCTCGTACACCCGCAGCTCCAGCGTCATTCTCTGTTTGGTGGGCAGATCATCGACGATGTGCCTCAGCGCCGCCGCCAGCTGGCCGGCCTCCAGGCGGTCCGCGCCGATAGGTTTGACCGGCGGCGTGGCCGGTCCTGCCGCTGTCGCCTCGTCCGAGACGAACCGCGCGTGATCGCGGATATAGTTCAAAGCCAGATTGGCGGCAATGCGGAACAGCCAGCTCCTGAAGAGCTCCACGCTGCGCAGGTCGGGCAGCTTCGTCATCACCCGCACGAAGGTCCGCTGCAACAGATCCGCCGCTTCGTCATGGTCGTGGACATAACGCAGGCACAGGGCATAAACCGCCTTCTGATAGCGGCGCACCAGCTCCGTCAATGCGGCACGGTCGCCCTGCTGGGCTTGCCGGACCAGAATTTCGTCAGTGGCCTCGTTTGATTGGGGCATCACGGAAGGCCAGCGAATGGGTGGCGCCTGCATCATCGCTCCGTCAACTCTCCAAAGACCCTGCAACCAGCGCACCGGTTAGGCCTTGCCCCCTCCTGCCGCCGCTATGGACCGTCGCCCGGGCGACTATGTGCTGATTTCGACTGCATGATCGCGATCTGGTCTTCCAAGGTTTGCACCGTCGACTTCAGGGCGCTGACCTCGTCCTGTGTGGCAAAACCGAACACGCTGGCGACGAACCGTGTCGCTTTGTCCATCTCCGCCTTGACGCTGCCGCCCAGGTTCATCGCCTTCATGGCCGCATTGACGACCTTGGGATTTCCCATCATGCGCGATAGGCGGGGATCACTCATCAGTCGCATGGCTTGTCCAACCACGGCGTCCTTCACGGTGTTGAGCACGGACATGCTCGACTTTTGCCATGCGGCGCGGCTTGCGTCAACGCAGGCCCAGCGCCATGCTGCGTGTGTGGCTGTCGGCGTGAATCGCAGCTCGTCGTGGAAGTTTTTGTCTGTGGTGACAGCGTCATTTGCGCTGGGTTGGTTCATCGGTCTGGCCGTCGTGCTGAAGGCTTGGAACCTGTCCCACCCTCCCCGCTGGAGCGTCTTCGGTGGCGCCGGCCACGCGGCGTTCATGTTGATTCCAGTCGTTTCCGGGATCTTGGTGACCCGCGTGACAGGACGCCTTTACAGCCGCGGGTGGGGTGGCCTGTCGGTGCGGTTTCTCGTGCTGGGAATGTGTCTCGTGCTGGCCGGCGTTTTGGTGTTCTAGTCGGGCATCGATCGACCGGGCGACTGGGGTCCTGCCTGCCGATGTATAACGGTCTACGGTGTCGGTCGAAGAGCACAAACAATATGCCCCGTCGCAATCCGACGTGCGCATCGCCGTCGTGACCGCATCGGACAGTCGCACCGCGGAGAGTGACGAGGGTGGACGTCTGGTGCGCATGCTGGCCGAGCAGGCGGGCTTTCGCGTGACCGAGACGCACCTTTTGCGCGAGGAACCGACCACCATCCGCCAGGCCGTCTCGGCGCTGATCGAAGGCGGCGCCGTCGACGCCATCCTCATCACTGGCGGCACCGGGCTTTCCGGCCGCGACAGCACCGTCGAGGCGGTGGAGCCGCTGCTGGAAAAAAGCCTCCCCGGGTTCGGCGAGCTGTTTCGCATGCTGTCCTTCGCCGACATCGGTCCGGCGGCGATGCTGTCCCGCGCGTTTGGCGGCGTCGCCCGGGGGGTGGCCCTGTTCGCCATGCCCGGCTCGCCCGCCGGCGTGCGACTGGCGATGGAGCGTTTGATCGTCCCCGAGCTGCCGCACCTGCTGGGGCAAGTGCGCCGTCGCCAGACCCACGGCCACGGTCACGACCAAGGAACCGGCCATGGCTGACGCCGCGCCGCTGGTCGATGCGCAGCGCCGCACCATCGACTATCTGCGAGTATCGGTCACCGATCGTTGCAACTATCGCTGCACCTACTGCATGCCCGAGGACGGCGTCGACCACATGGATCGCGCCGACATCCTGTCGTTCGAAGAGCTGTGCGCGCTGCTGGGCTGTTTCGCCAGCCTGGGTGTGCGCCGCGTGCGCCTGACCGGCGGCGAGCCCACCGTCCGTCGCGATCTGGTGGCCTTGGTCCAGATGATCCGCGCCGTGCCCGGCATCGACGAGATCGCCCTGTCGACCAACGGTCATCTCCTGGCCGAGCTGGCCGTCCCGTTGAAGCAGGCCGGCGTCGATCGCCTGAACGTCAGCCTGGACACGCTGGACGCTGAGCGCTTCGCTGTCATCACTCGCCGCGGCCAGCTTGACCGGGTCCTGGCCGGGATCGAGGCGGCGCGCGCGGCCGGGTTCTCGTCGATCAAGCTCAACACCGTTGCCGTGAAAGGTTTCAACGACCGCGCGCTGGCGTCCCTTTGTACTTACGCCTGGGAGAGGGGCCTGGTCCCGCGCTTCATAGAACAGATGCCGATGGCGGGCGGCCGCACGTTCATTCCGGGCGAGCTGCTTTCGGCGGCGGAGATTCGCGCCGCCATCGTCGAGAGCTTTCCCGGCAGCAGGTTGATACCTGACGAAGGCGGCGGCGTGCGGGGAGCCGGCCCGGCTCGTTACTGGCGTCTGGCCGGCGCCAGGGTCGACGGCCAGAACGACACCGGCGGTGCGCGGCGCCTGGGGATCATCTCACCCATGACCGAGCATTTTTGCGCCACCTGTAACCGGGTGCGGCTGTCAGCGGCGGGCGCGCTGCACACCTGCCTGGCATATGACGATGCGGTCGACCTGCGCGACCTGCTGCGGACGCAAGGGCCGCCGGCGGTGGTGTCGGCCATCCGCGCCGCCGTCTCGGTCAAACGCGACGGGCATCAATTCGGACTGCTGGGCCTTGGAGGCCCCCGCAAGGCGATGGTACAGATCGGCGGGTGAACGACTCTGCCGTGTTGAAGGTGCGCTCGCGCATCCCCCAGCTGCGTTCCGCCTTCGAGGAAAGGCTGGCCGCGCTGGTGCAACTGCCCACCGTCAGCATGGACCCGGCGCGCCGGCACGATGCCGACGCCTGTGCGGCGCTGGCCGAAAACTACCTGCGCGAGGCCGGCGCCAAGGTCGATCGCATCGACACCGGCGGCAACCCGCTGGTGGTGGGCCGCATCGAACGCGACCCGACGTTTCCGACGGTGACGATCTACAACCACCTCGACGTTCAGCCGGCTGATGCCAGTGAATGGAAGACGCCGCCGTTTTCCTTCACGCGCGATGGCGATCGCTGGATCGGGCGCGGCACCACCGACGATAAGGGGCCGGCCCTGACCGCGCTGTTCGGCGCCCAGCTGGCCCTGGACAGCGACGCGCGCGTCAATATCCAGTTCCTGTGGGAGCTGGAAGAAGAGATCGGCAGCCCCAACTTTGAACGCGGCCTGGCCGCCGCCATCGCCGGCGACGGCGCCGCCGGTCGGGCGCCGTTTGCCACCGATTCGGTGGTCGTGTCGGATACCATCTGGATCGCCGCCGGCAAACCGGCCATCCCTTACGGCCTGCGCGGTCTGATGGGTTTTTCCGTGGCGCTGACGACGGGGGCCAAGGACGTTCACTCCGGAACCACCGGCGGCGCCGCCCGCAATCCGGTGGGCGAACTGGCGGCCCTCATCGCCGCCTGTTACGACGCCAGCACCGGTCGGGTGAAGATCCCCGGCTTCTACGACGACGTGCGAAAGCTGACCGCCGCTGAAAAGCAGGGATTCGGTCGCGCCGGTTTCTCCAGCAAGCGGTTCAAGGCCGCGCACGAACTGCGCAGCCTGCGTCCCGGCAAGACCGACCAGCAGTTGATGGAAGCGATCATGGCCCAGCCCACTTTTGAAGTGCACGGCCTGGTCGGTGGGTACAGCGGCCCCGGCATCAAGACCATCGTCCCCCACCGGGCCGAGGCCAAGCTGTCGACGCGTCTGGTGCCCGACCAAAAGCCGGCCAAGGTGTTCAAGCTGGTGAAGAGTTTCATCAAGAAGCGCTGCCCCGACGCCGTGGTCACCCACGAAGCGTCGCTGGAACCGTACCTGGCGCCGCTGGGCGGTCCCTACAACGCCGCCGCAGCGGCGGCCATGCGCGAGACCTTCGGCAAGGAACCCGGGTTCACGCGCGAGGGCGGGTCGATCGGCGCCGTGCTGACGATGCAACGTTTGCTGAAGGCGCCCGTCCTGTTTTTGGGGCTGTCCCTGCCCGAGCATGGCTACCACGCCATCAACGAAAACTATGACTGGGGCCAAGCGTCGGGGGGCATGGAGATGTTCTGCCGTTACTTCCACAAGATCGCCGAGATGGGCCAACAGCCGGCGCGTTCGACGGGGCCTTCGCGGGCCGCTCCCGCACGCGGCGCTTGAAACCCGGCCCCAGCAGGCTAGGATTGTTTCCATGAGCGACAGCGCCGCCCCCGCTCCGACGCCTGCCGTTAGCCGCGGCTCTGCCTGGAAGATCGTCGCGTCCGTCGTGGTGATCTGCGGCGCCGTGGGACTGATGCTCAAGTCCTCGATGACCGAGGGCGCCCAGTACTACAAACACGTCGACGAAGTGATGGCCAACCCCAACGCCTGGCGCGGCAAGCGCCTGCAGGTGCACGGTCACGTGGTCGACGGCTCCATCGAACAGGCAAGAGGGACCCTGCAGTACCGGTTCAAGATCGAAAGCCGGGAGCCGCGCGGTCACGCCATCATCAGCGCCGGCTACACCGGTCTCGTCCCCGACACGTTCAAATCGGGCGCCGAGGTGGTGGCCAGCGGAACGCTGACCCCCGAAGACAAGCTCGACGTCTCGCCCGACGGCATCATGGCCAAGTGCCCATCCAAGTACAACGCCGACAGTCCCAAAGGACCGGTGTTGCCCGGCGCGCCGACCGCCCAGCGTCCGTGACCGCCCCCTGCTCTGGCGCCTAGGTGTACCGAAGGCCGTCGACGGCCTTCAGCCGACTGGCCCGCAGCGACGGGTACAGCGTGGCCAGAAAGCAGATCAGCAGCGTGGCTGCGGCCACCAGGGCGATCTCGCTGGCGGTGATCTGCACCGGCAGCTCTCCGATCAGATACACCTTGGGATCCAGCGGATAGCCGTACAGGCGCGCCACCAGGCAGACCAGCAGGCCGTACAAGATCCCGAACCCGGTGCCGATCCCGCCGACAGTTGTACCGCCGACCAGGAACACGCACGCCACCATGGCCGACCGTGCCCCCATCGATTTCAGGATGGCGATCTCGCGAACCTTGGACAGCACGATCATGGTCAGCGATGCGATGATGTTGAACGCCGCGACGATGATGATCAGCACCAGCAACAGCGAGATGATCACCTTCTGCATGGTCAGCGCCATGAACAGGTTGTGGTTCAGCTCTTTCCAGTCGATGACGCGATAGGGAGCGTCCAGGCGCTGCTTGATCTCCTTGCCGATGGTCAGCGCCTGCCGCGGATCCGCAAAGCGCAGCTCGACCCCGAAGACGGAACCGCGGGCGCTGGCGATCATACGGGCGTCCTGGAGGCTGACGTAGGCCAGCCGCGTGTCGTACTCGTTGAACCCCATGCGGAACAGGCCCACCACCTTGAAAAGAAACGACGGCGGCGCCATCCCTTCCTGATTGCTGAACGGGACCATGATCGGCACGCAGCCGCCGACCTTGACTCGCAGCCGGTGAGCCAGCTCGGCGCCCACGATGATGCGCCCCACGCTGTCCGCCGATGCGCCCGGACAGGTGGCCGGCGCCTCCAGCGCTTCGATCGATCCCTCGACCAATGACCGGCGCAGATCGTCGGCGCCCTGGCGCAGGTCGATCCCTTTCAGGTTGGCGCCCACCCTTCCCACCATCACCTCGCCGGCCGAGAACAGAAACTTGGCCATGCGCACCACGCCGGGAACGCCACGCAGTTTTTCCTGGATGCGATCGGCTTCCGGCGAATCGATGTCGACGTTGCCGTACGGGATGACGATGAGGTGGGCATTCAGCGCCAGCACCTTGTCTTGAAATTCGCGCTCGAACCCGCTGGTCACTGCCATGACGACGATCAGCGACGCCACGCCCAGCACCACGCCCATGGTCGACACCGTGGTGAACACCGAGAACAGCCGCAACAGGATGGCGGTCACCGCGGCCAGCCCCGCAAAAAGGACGGTGATGACGGCGGCTGTTTCGATGCCCCGCGAGTGACCGCGTGCCGCGAAGAACACCGCGAATCCCACGCCCCCCACGGCGACGGCCACCAGCAGCCCGACCATCGTCGACGGCGCCGCGCGGGCCCGGTGCAGGTAACGAAGGCCGACGAAACGCTCCAGGCCCAGGGCGAACAGCTCGCTCAACCCCAGCGCCAGCAGAGCCGCCACCGTCAGGGCCAGCAACGGCGCGGCCCGCGCTGGCCGGAGCAGGGCGCCCGCGCCCGCGCCAGCGGCCAGCGCCAGCAGAGGAACGCGAACCGTCCAGCGCGACATGATCGAAAGACGCTAGGGGACGAAGCCCCCATCGTCAATTGATTGCGCGGCCGCGCCTTTCCTTGACACTGTTCGACGGGGGACCGTACCGTACACCGCAATGGCGTATCCCCGGGCGCTGTTCCGGCGCTGTCTCCCACCGATGGCGACGACGGTGTTCGCGGTCGCGCTCTGGGGCGTGGCCTTTTCGCGGACAGCGCAGGCCGGGCGCAACGACCTGCAGCTTCTGAACCTCTGCCCGCTGCACACGCCTGCCGCCGGTCTCCTGTCCGGGCCCGTGCAAGAGTGCCGCTGGATCAATCGCAACGCCACCGGCACGCAAGGCGTGACCATCGATACCGACACGCAGTCCCGCTTTCGCAGCCTGATGTCCGAACTGGGCGTGGTGGTGGCGCCTCGGTTGGTCACGCCCGCCGACACGCTGGGGTTCGCCGGCTTTCAATTTTCCGCCGAGCTGGGCGTCACCCAGATCAACGCCAGCCGCGACTACTGGGACGGGGTCAGCGCGGTCAACCCGGCCAACCGAACGGCGATGCGGCCGGACAGCTACCTGACCACGGTGGGCGGTTTCGCCCGCAAAGGGCTATGGCTGCCCGTCCCCGCAATCGAGGTGGGGGGCGGCTTTGTCAACGTCCTCGGCTCCAGCATGTTCGCGCTGCAGGCCTACGCCAAGATCGCCCTGCACGAAGGATTTCACGGCTGGGCGCTGCCCTCGCTGGCCGTGCGCGGAGCGGTCTCGCAGCTGGTCGGCACCGACCAGGTGGACATGACTGTCTCCAGCGTGGACGTGGTGATCTCCAAAGCGTTCAGCGTCGGGGGGACGGCACGCCTGGAGCCCTTCCTGGGCTGGAATATGTTGTTCATCGACGCGCGCAGCGGCGTCATCGACGCGACGCCGTCGTGCGATGCCTTCGCCTTGCAGAACACGCCGGCTGGCGGAACGCCGCCCAGCCCCAGTTGCCCGGCCATGCAGCAGGGCAAAGGGGACGATCTGAAGGCGAACTTCACCTTCCCGCGTCAGGACGTCATCACCCGGCAGCGGATCTCCGGCGGCTTCAAGATGAAGCTGGCCGTTCTGTTCCTGGCCGCCGCCTACGAGATAATCCCAGCGGGGCGCAGCAACGACGAGATGCAGCAGAGTGGTGCTCGGGACGGCAGCGGAAAGCAGCAAAGCTTCTCGCTGTCGGCCGGGTTCGATTTCTGACCCGACCGCCGTCCGCCGGACCGCGGAGCGTTTTTTTGGCTAGACCGATTTCAACTGGCCAAGTGAGTGCAGTCGCTGCGGCGCTGCCAAATCGCGGCGCCGCAGCACGCAAACACCAACCGGTCTAGTGGGTGACCATCGCGTGTGAACGCAGGCGGCTTTGCCGCCGGAGTTCCATCGCGGGAGGTCTGGAACCCTTTGAGGGTTCCAGAGTCACTAGACGACCGGTGCCGGCAGCACCGCCGCCGGCATTCCGCCCTGGATGATCTTCCGGAGGCCGGCCACGGACAGCCGGGGAGTCTTCTTCTCCTCCTCGAAGATGATCTGGGCCAGGGTGGCCGTCGTCAGATCCGATCGGGTTGTGTTGTCGACTACGCGAACGTCGTCTCCCGCACGCACCATCGCAGCGATGTGATCGAGCGTCACATAGCGGCTGTCGCGCGTGTCGTAGAGCTTCCGATTCGCGTACCGTTTGATTGTGCGTGCAGTGTTCATTGTCCTAGGGTGTCATAGCCAATTAACCGCGTCAATCATGTAATGCATCGAACAAAACAAAA